>VGWA01000107.1 GCA_016873795.1 Ignavibacteria bacterium | reverse complement strand
CCTACGTTTAATATTTCTATTTTTAATTTATCATTTATCATTTATAATTTATAATTGTTTATACCTCTTTGCTTGAATCATTACGGTTCCTTGTTCTTTATTCCTTTAGTTACTGCTTTTTTTTTTGTATTTTTCTTTTAAATATAAAAAAATGAAAAAAATAGTAATCGGTATAGACATCGGAGGTACTAACACAAAATTCGGACTTGTTGACCAAAAGGGAAGAATTATTGCAAGAGGACACATCAGAACAAATGAATACGACACATTCGAATTATTTCTGACCGAACTTGTAAATGTCGTAAAAGAAAAAGCCGAAAAATATAAAGATGATTACAAAATCGCGGGTTACGGAGTCGGAGTCCCGAACGGAAATTATTTTTCCGGTATGGTAAAAGATGCTCCGAATTTAAAATGGAAAGAAGAAATTAATTTTATCGAACAACTTGAGAATTTAACCGGAGTAAAATCTTACATTACAAATGATGCCAATGCTGCGGCAATCGGCGAAAAACTTTTCGGTAAGGCAAAAGATATGAACGATTTTATAGTTATCACATTGGGTACAGGTCTGGGAAGCGGTATTTATTGCGGCGGAAAATTGCTTTACGGCTCAACAGGACTTGCCGGGGAAATCGGACATATCATAGTCAAAGAAGAAGGAAGATTATGCGGATGCGGAAGAAAAGGATGCCTGGAAACTTATGCCTCTGCTACCGGTATTGTCAATACAGTTCTGAAAAAATTGAAACGCGAAGAAAGAAAAAGTATATTAAGGCAAATACATAAAAGGAAAATTGAATCTGTGGATATATATGAAGCAGCACTTAAAGGAGACGAACTTGCACTGGAAGCATTTGAATTTACCGGAAGAATTCTCGGAAAAGCACTTGCAAATGTAGTCGCTGTTACAAGTCCCGAAGCCATTTTCCTGACAGGCGGACTCTCAAAAGCCGGAGATATAATTTTTAAACCGGCAATAAGATATTTCGAAAACGAACTTTTTAATTCTCTTAAAGGAACCGTAAAAATTCTCGAATCCGGTCTTAAAGGCAGTGACGCCGCTGTACTTGGTGCTGCGGCATTATGCTGGAATGAGTTGAGTAAATAATTTTAAATTATTCAAATCTGATAGTACTGTTCATTTTATAAAACCATTTCTTCGTATTCTTGTTCAATTCTAAAACATAATGACAGTTAAATCTTTTACAGCAATATTGATTTTCTTTTTTGTGTCAACTTGTCTGTTTGCTCAGAGTTTTGATGAATTGAATGAAAAATTTATCGTGTATTATAATTCGGGTGATTATAAAAAAGCAATTGAATACGGTGAGAAAGCGTTACATCAGGCAGAAATAAAGTTCGGTAAAAATGATACCGCCTATATTAAAATTCTGAATAAACTCGGGGAATCGTATACTGAAAATTCGCAGTATGATAAAGCAGAAATACTGCTTCAGGAGTCACTAAAAATAACAAAAGAATTATTCGGTGAAAATCATCCCGATTATGCAGTATCATTAAATAACCTCGGTTATCTCTATACTGTCATTGGTGATTATGAAAAAGCCGAACCGCTGTATCTCGAAGCTATGAAAATTGATAAGGAAGTTCTCGGAGAAAAACATCCGGACTACGTAATTGATTTGAATAACCTCGCTACATTGTACGATATGACAGGTGATTATGAAAAATCCGAATCCCTCTATCTTGAGGCATTGAAAATCAGAAAGGAAATTCTGGGAGAAAAACATCCGGATTTTGCAATTTCCCTGTGTAACCTTGGAATTTTGTATGATAATCTTGGGCAGTATAAAAAAGCAGAGGAATTGTTTCTCGAAGCCATCGGTATTCAAAAAGAAATTCCCGGTGTAAACCATCAGGATTATGCACAGACTGTTAATAATCTTGCGTGTCTGAAGCTCAAAACTGGTGATTATAAAAATGCGGAAACATTTTTTCTTGAAGTTATAGATATCTTAAAAAATATTTTAGGAAAGCAGAATAACTATTATGCAATTTCTTTAAATAATCTTGCAAATACTTATGAACGAATGCGTGATTACGAAAAGTCCGAACGGCTTTATAAAGAAGCAATTGAATTATTTAAAGAGATATTTGGAGAAAAGCATCCCGATTATGCTTCTGCATTGTCGAATCTTGCAGGATTATACAACAAAACCGGTGAATATGAAAAAGCCGAATCTCTGTATTTGAAAGCACTTGATATTAGAAAAGAAATGCTCGGGGAAAAGCATCCTGATTATACTAATTCACTTCTGAATTTAGCAACTTTGTATGTTAAAGCTGGAAAATATGATTATGCTGATACACTCTTTAAAATAGCCAACGAAAACTATCTTTATCAACTGAGAAGTAATTTCACTTTTCTTTCGGAAAAACAAAAAATTGATTATCTGAATACTATTAATTCCGGATTGGACAAATTTTATTCGTTTGCCGAAAAAAGAAAAAAAGATGTCCCCTCAATTGTCGGTGATATGCTTCTTCTCCGAATTGCCTCAAAAGGTGTAGTACTGAATTCGACGGTTCATATGTATAAAAAAATCAAAGAATCGAATGACCCGGATTTACTGAATAAATATAACGAACTCGTATCGCTGAAATCTTCCTTGATAAATGCTCAGACACTGACTGTGGAAGAAAGAAATAAAAGGGGACTGAATATTGCGGAACTTGAATCGAAATCGGAAGCGGTTGAAAAACAGTTAAGTAAATTTGCGGATATGGGCATTAACGAAAATATTGGTTATGAAGATGTTAAAAATTCACTGAAGGAAAATGAAGCAGCGGTAGAATTTGTAGATTATAAATCATCAGTTGCAGATGAAGAAGATACTATTGTTTATTGTGCCGTTATAATTAAAAAAGATTTGGCAAATCCCGAATTGATTCGCCTTTGCTCACTGGACGATTTAAAAAATCTGCTCGATGTTCCCGCCGAAAATAGAAATAGTTACGTTAGAAATGAAAACAAATGCAGCCGTTTATATAATCTGACATTTAAACCGCTTATGGAAATATTAAAAGGTACAGATAAAATATTTATCTCACCATCGGGAATTTTAAATAAAGTTTCTTTCGAAATTCTTAAAACAGATGAAAATGAAATTTTATCCGATAAATTTAAAATAAGATATGCCGGAAACCTGAAAGATATTGTTGCATTAAATGATAACATAGAATTGAGGAGTAAAATACTGACTGCTGCAGTATACGGAGGATTGATTTATGATGCGGATTCGACTGAATTGGTCAGAAATTCAATTAAATACAGAGGAATATTGAATGAAGATTTTAAATACGATAATAGAACCGTTATATCGGGATTATATGAATACAGAAAATGGGAATATCTTGAAGGAACTTTGAAAGAAGCGGACAGCATTTCCTTAATGCTTGAAAAAAACGGTTATATGGTCAATAAATATACCGGATTTGAAGGGAACGAAGAATCTTTTAAATCTTTAAATGGAAATAATTCTCCGGTAATCCTGCATATATCTACACACGGTTTTTTTAATCCTGAGACAGGAGAAGATTCGAAAAATGAAAATGACTTACCTGTACCTCGTGAAATTTTCAGAAGAAGCAATAATCCGTTGTTGCGTTCGGGATTAATCTTTGCCGGTGCAAACCGGGTATGGACGGGCGGCAGGGAAATTGAAGGAGTGGAAAACGGTATCCTGACCGCCTATGAAGTAAGTAATATGGATTTGAGAAATACAGAATTGGTCGTGCTCTCCGCATGCGAAACGGGACTCGGCGATATTAAAGGCGGAGAAGGTGTGTTCGGGCTGCAGAGAGCTTTTAAAGTTGCAGGAGCAAAAAATATTATTATGAGTCTGTGGAAAGTACCCGACGAGGCGACAATGGAATTGATGACCTTATTTTATAAAAATTTACTTGAGGAAAAAATGCAAAGAGAAGAAGCATTCGATGAAGCAAAAAATCAAATAAGAAAAAAATATAATGAACCGTATTTCTGGGCAGGGTTTATTATGAATTGATTTTATTTGTTCTTTGTCATAAATTTAATCTAAATACATATTATTCAGCAGGTAATAATTTTTATAGTATATGAAAAAAATTATTCTGATTTTCTTTGTGCTGATTGGCAATGTGGCTTTCTCTCAATATCCCTGGACAGGATATGTTTTAACTTCCGGATTCAACGATAAAAATCCTGCATTTGCCGCAAAATCCATGACATGCAATACTTATCCGGTTTCTGATAAAGAATTTATGGTGTTCGAAAGACATACCGGGGGAGTAACTCAGATTTGTGTGCTGAAAATCGGAGAAAACGGTGCTGTAGATTCTGTTAATTATCTTACGGGTAACTTAAATCCTAAAAGATATCCTGCAATCAATTTCGCTTCATTAGAGTACTGGGCATACAACCCGATTATATATGCATTAAGTATCTGGGAAGAATATGAAAACGGAAGATGGAATCTTTATGCCTGTTCGTTCGATACAGTGTATGGATGGTCGGCTCCCTATGCATTTGACACTACCCCCGGTAATAAAGTAAGTGTAAATATTATCGGGAAAAATAATCCGTTTTTTACAATTGTTTATAATAAGGATAATGATATAATTTACAGAGAGTTTAACTCTGTAACAAAATCTGTGATTGTTGATACTAACCTGTGTCTGAACGATACTGCGGTTTGCCGGAATCCGAGAGCGGCTTTTACTAATGTTCAGAATGTTCTTGTTGCGTATGAGAGATATAAAAGTGATAATAATAAAGCAATTTATTATAGATTTAAAACCGCAACGAATATATGGACTCTACCTGATACGGCTGCATATCTCGGCGATAATATAATATGCGAAATTGGAGGCAACGGTTGGATTGAGCCGGAGATTGCATTCCGGACAAACAGATTCGGGAAATATAAATTTTATTCGACTTTAGTTAATCCGTCCGGTTACAAAGTTCAATCTAATGTTTTTTATTACCAGAGCGATAATTATGATTACACATCTCTTAGAACTTATTTCTTCCCGATTATTACGGATGTTATGTATTTTCAGGCGGCATCGTTTATTATAAAGTCAGGTTTATCAAAACTTATATGTTATGTGATGGGTGCTAACCCGGATACAACATTACTTGGTGATTCGGCTTATAATTCGAATATAACAATGAATAGAGGTATAGCAGGTCTTTTTCGTGGTTATGCTGTAGTCTGGGTTGCTTATTCCGGAGACAGCCTTTCGTATTCAAATATTTACGGTAAAAGAACTTTCATTATTACAAACAATGTAAATAAAAACAGCAGTGAAATACAGGAGGAATACAAATTATTACAGAACTACCCAAACCCGTTTAACTCAATTACAAATATTAAATTTAAAATGTTAAATTCAGGATTCGCGGAAATAAAAATATATGATATTACGGGTAAGTTGATAAGAGTTCTGACGAGTAAAAAATACGAAGCGGGAGAACATACTGTCAGGTTCGATGCTGCGGGATTTCCGAGCGGAGTGTATTTTTACAAACTAACAGCGGGAGAATATAACGCTGTTAAGAAAATGGTTTTAATAAGATGAGAAGATATCTTTTTTTCTCGAAATCGGATTTCTTTAAAGTCCGTAATTTGTTTTAATACTTGATTTTATAATTTATTGTGTTTAGTTTTAAATTAATTGGTGTTTATAGGATTGTGCGGATTTCACAATAAGGGGAAACGTATTAATGTGCTGTTAGAAAGGTTTATTTAAAAAACGGCAACGGAAATATAAGAATAAACAAAAATGGAAAGCAAAAGGATAAACAGGCTACTTGACGGGGTGATATATCTGCTGTTGATAGTTTTCCTGTCATCGTCGGGATTCAGCGATATGCCTCCGCCCTCGGGGTGGTATCAGCAAAATATGACTGGTTTAAGCGGAAGAAGCATAACCGATATGACGTTTACCGATAGTTTAACAGGTTATGCGGTAACGAAGTGGGGAGCAGATAGCACAGGATTTATACTGAAAACAACAAACGGAGGAGATAACTGGAATATTATTTTATCAGCACATAAATATTTCAGAAGAGTGATTTTTATCAACGACAATACAGGATTTGTATGCGGAGGTTGGGGTGAACTGACGGGATACTTGTATAAGACAACAAATGCCGGATTGAACTGGTTTACTATTAATACGCCTTTTGGAAAAAGCTTCAATGATATGAGCGTATTAAATGAGGATACGATTTATATAGCAGATGATATGGATTACTGGGGTGGGGTATTCCGCACGACGAACGGGGGACAAACATGGCAGACAATATTTAATGCAGGAACAATAAATAATCCGAGCAAGATATATATGTATAACAAGGACATCGGTTTTATCTGCCGTCCAGGATTATCTTTCTTTAAGACGACTAACGGAGGAATAAACTGGTTTCAAATAACGGGTTACGGAGAATTTTTTGATATATATTTTGTGGATAGTTTAACCGGCTGGAAGTGTGGAGGGATAATACAGAAAACAACCGACGGCGGATATACATGGACTACACAACAATTGCCGCAAGGAGGAATAATACACCCCTATTCAGGTTTAGTAAATTTTCATTGTATTAATAGGGATACAATTTGGGGTGTTGGAGGACAAGTGTATATTCCAACACCAAATCAAAGGGGAATAATTTACAAAACAACGAACGGCGGTATAAACTGGGGATATCAGTTACCCGATACACATTTAGTTACAGCAAAAAGTTACGAATACGTTAATTTTACAGATAATAAAAACGGCTGGTGTTATAATAGTTTAAGAACAGGTGTTCACACGACAACCGGAGGTTCCGATACGACAATATATACAATGGTAAATAACACAGTGAGCGAAATAACGACAGGATATAAACTATACCAGAACTATCCGAACCCGTTCAATTCAATTACAAATATTAAATTTAAACTAAAGTCAGGAATGATATTCGCGGAAATAAAAGTTTATGATATTACGGGTAAGTTGATAAGAGTTCTGACGAGTAAAAAATACGAAGCGGGAGAACATACTGTCAGGTTCGATGCTGCTGGATTGCCGAGCGGAGTGTATTTTTACAAATTGGGTGCAGGTGATTTTTCACAAACAAGAAAAATGATTCTTCTTAGATAATTATTCTCTCCGTGTGGAGTAACGGAAAAAAATAACAATTGAAAATATAAAAATATAAATAACG
>VGWA01000106.1 GCA_016873795.1 Ignavibacteria bacterium | reverse complement strand
AAGTTCCTCCGGTATGTGCAAGACTGCGTCCCGAAATCATCGGAACCGCTATTCCGCAGGAAGCTACTTGCGGTGCAAGGATTAATGACGTTTTATCTCCAACTCCACCCGTTGAGTGTTTATCGACTTTAGGTATTTTCAGAAAACTTAAATCAACCGTTTTTCCGCTTTTTAACATCACGTCAGTTAGATGAAATGTTTCTTCCCCGTTCAATCCTTTGAAATACACTGCCATCAGAAAAGATGACATCTGATAGTCTGTGATTTTATTATTCAGGTATCCGTGTATTATAAATTCTATTTCAGTTTTTGAAAGAGTTTTTCCGTCCCTTTTCTTTTTTATAATCTCGATTATGTTCATATCTAAAATTAACAAAATAAGTATGTTATTTAAAGTCAGTGAAACATTACAAATTTAGAAAATCTTAAATTAAAAACCCGCTTATAAACCAAACTCTCTTTCTCTTTCATTCCTTTTCATTTAACATTTACAATTTACCATTTAACATTGTATATGCCTGTCATTCCGGGGTACCCTCTGGGTCGCTTGTTTCGGGTTATCTTTGAAAAACGTTAACCTTTTTTTAATGTAGAATTAAGAATGCATAATGCAGAATAAAGAATAATAAAGAACTCTTCTATATTTTTTTCATTATTAATTTTTAATTCTACATTTATATGCTCGTATGTTATATATTATATATTATATGTTATATGCTATATATTTTACTATTTACTATTTACTTTTTGCTATTTGTCCTTTTCCTGCCTGACTTTAGTACTTTTGTTAATTTTGTGTAATTTTCAATTTTTTTTATAGTTATTATTTCTAAATTTTTTACAATTTTGTTATACTTAAATATTCATAATGAAAAAACTCGACACTGTCCCTGCTGTAAAATTTTGTATATTATTTATTGTTGGGGTTATTATAGGAAATTATTTCTGCATACCATATTATTATTCAGGACCGGTTATATTGCTTAGTTCGATTTTTAGTTTGATTTCTAAAAAATATAACAAAAAAGTTCTGTCGTTTGTATTTTCGTTTCTTCTTATTATGTCAGCAGGTTGTTTAAAAATAGACTTTGATAAAAATATTCTTCCTGAAAATTCAATAAAAAATTTTTACCCTGCCGAAAATGAAGAAATAATTTTAGCGGGTGTAGTAGATGAAATTCCAAGATATGATTCTTCAAGAATTAAGTTCGTTCTGAATTCTGAGGTTATCGAAACAAAGAAAAATATTATAGATGTTAAGGGTATGGTAATGGTAACGGTAAAAGAGAGCAGTGATGGAAAAAAGAAAATCCCTCCTCCTGCATTGAAACCCGGCGATAGAGTACGATTGAGCGGATTCTTAAGAGATTTTCCCGATGAAAGAAATCCGGGAGAATTTAATTACAGAAAGTATCTTGAAATTCATAATATTTATAAATCATTTTATGTCTTCGGGTATAATGACGTTCAAATTCTATCGTCTGAAAATCTTGGATTCATTTATCAGAGAATAGTTTACCCCTTTAAAGAATTTGCTTCGAGCAGTATTGATTCGCTTATTGGTATCGGAGATGAGGCAGGATATTTGAAAGGTCTCGTTACCGGTGAAAGAAGCGATATATCAAAAGAAGTAAAGGATGATTTTATTAAAGCAGGCGTAATGCATATTATTGCCGTGTCGGGTCTAAATGTAGCATACATAATATTATTTGCTACTCTGCTGCTGTCGCTTTTTAGAATTCCACAAAGGGAAAGAACCATTATTACTATCATAATAATAATATTTTATTGTCTCTTTACCGGTGCGCCTGCGTCTATCGTTCGTGCTTCGATTATGGGAATTCTCTTCTTGGTTTCTTTCTTAATACAGAAAAAAACAAATTTTTATAATATTACAGCATTTTCCGCAATTCTTATTTTATTGTTCGATTCGAAGCAATTATTCGACCCGGGTTTCATACTGTCATATACCGCAGTTTTATCTATGGTTTTCTTTTACAACAGATTCGAAGAATTGTATCTTAAAAAAATTCAAAAAGAATTAAGCGGGGCAGGAAAGTTTTTGTTTTATATTATCAGTCTTGCTGTAGCTACATTTGCCGCACAAATCGGTACGATTCCCGTTACAGCTACTTACTTTGAAAAAATATCGATCATATCTTTTCTGTCCAATATTATTGCTGTTCCTGTAGCTAATATTTCTCTTGCAATGGGATTTCTTCAGGTACTTTTAGCGACGATTTCCGGATTCTTTGCTTCTCTAATCGCAGAAACAAATTTATTGCTTCTTACCCTGCAGCTTGTATTCATAAACTGGTGCGCATCTTTAAGTTTTTCTTATGTTTATTTTTCCGGATTTTCTATAGCGGGAATTGTAATTTATTACTTTGTTATTTTGTTCATTCTTTATGCAAATAAAAAAAATATCTTGTTTCGTTTATTGATATGTATTTTAATCGTTTTATTATTTGTTGTCTATTCTAATTTGCAAACTCAAAATCTGAAAGTTATTTTCTTCGATGTCGGTCAGGGAGACTGTTCTCTGATTTCCACTCCGTCCGGTGAAAATATACTCGTTGATTGCGGAGTCGTTTCCGGTAATTATAACTCTGCTGAAAGAGTTGTCCTTCCGTATCTCAAAAGAAATCATATCGAAAAAATTGATTTACTCCTGATTTCTCATTATCATTCCGACCACATCGGCGGATTAAAATATTTACTTGAAAATATTCGAATAGATAAAATTATTGACAACGGACAAAGCAGTTATAACCTTTTATCAAAATCAATAGACAGTTTGATAGCCGTTAAAAACATTCCTAAAGTAAGTTGTTTTTCGGGAGATACATTAAATTTGTCCGATTCAAAAATTTATTTTATTTATCCTTTAAAGGAATATGTAATCAGCGGGGAATATAAAACTTCTGACATTCACGACGGATGTCTGGTATTTAAATATGTTTGCGGCAACACGGATATTTTATATCCGGGCGATATAGAAGAAGTAACCGAAAATTTTCTCGTTAAATATTACGGCGGATTTTTAAAAACAGATATTCTCAAAATTTCCAATCACGGCGGAGAAGCTTCCTCTTCGATTCCTTTTCTTGTCAAAACAAATCCGCAATATTCTGTTATTTCCTGTGGTCTATATAACAGATACGACAATCCGTCGGATTTAATTATTGGTAGATTGACGAAAATTAATACTCAAATATTCAGAACCGATTTGGACGGTGCAGTAATATTTGAATTAAAAGATGAAGAAATTGAACCCGTAAAATGGAAATAATTTTATATAAATTCGGAAATGTCGCCGAGCCCCTGCCTTATTACTTTTATTTCTACGCCTGAACAATCTATTATTGTTGATGGTATATTACCTCCGAATCCGCCGTCAACAACGATATCCACTGCATCTTTGTATCTTTCGTATATAACTTCCGGGTCCGTCGGGTATTCTATTATTTTGTCTGTGTCGTGAATTGAAGTTGACATAATCGGATTGCCGAGCTGTCTTACAATTTCACGTGCAATGTTATTATCGGGTATGCGGATGCCGATAGTTTTTTTCTTGCTTTTTAAAATCTTCGGAACGTTATTATTTGCTTTGAATATGTATGTGAAAGGACCCGGAAGCGTTTTTTTAAGGACTTTGTATATCGGAGTGTCTATATGAAAAACAAAATCAGTAATGTGACTGAGGTCATTACAGATAAATGATAAATTTGCTTTCTCCGCTTTTATATTTTTAATTCTGCAAATTCTATCTACTGCCTTATGCTGAAATATATCGCATCCAAGTCCGTAAATCGTATCGGTCGGATAAATTATTACACCTCCGTCACGCAGGCATTCTGTTACTAGTTTCAAATTTCTTGAATTCGGATTTTGCGGATATATCTTAAGTAGCATACAGCTATTCCGGCTTTTGTTTTCTTTGTTCCTTTTCCATTAACTTTTTAATCTTCTTGTCTTCCCAGTCTCTTCCGAGAAATCCTTTTATTCCGAATACTGAAAAAGCATGCGAAACAAGTCCGATTCCCCATCCAAGCAGTGGCCAATAAAACCATAACTGTTCAGGCATACTGAAATAATTGATTAAAAACAGTACTAAGTTAATGACAATGAATATTGTCAGGTGGGTGTAAAAACCCTTGAGTTCGCCGACTCTTTCTTTCGCTTTTTGGTATAATTCGTTGTTTTCCATATTGTTTTTTTGAACTTTAAATTAATATAATTTATTTTAAAAAAAATTAAAATATAAAACGAAATACGTGTAAATGAACGATTAATGATACTGAAGATTGAGACTGAATTTACTTTCGGATTTTATTATATTTTATTTAAATTTAAAAATGGAATAATATGAAAAACAACCTTATAGCATGGGATATTGCCGAAACGGATTTTCCGTCACAGGGAAGCATCAAAGATAAATTGAAATTTCTTATCGGTTATGCTATACTTGCACCTTCAGGACATAATACACAACCATGGTTATTTAAGTTGTCCGAATATTCCATCAGGATATTTGCTGACCGAACTCGTGCACTTCCTGTGATTGACCCTGACGACAGAGAACTTATAATCAGTTGCGGAGCTGCTTTATGTAATATTCTTGTTTCTTCAAAATATTTCGGAATGAATCTTGATGTAAAATATTTTCCGGTTGACGGTGATATGGATTTACTTGCTGAACTGAGTTATACAGGTGAAACAGAACGCACCGAACTCGATGAAAAACCCTTTGGAGCTATTGTTAAAAGGCATACTAATCGGCTTCCGTTTGCAGAACAGGAAATTGACGGATTGATTCTGCAAAAATTCGAAACCATTGCATCTGAAGAAAAAGTCACACTTAAAGTAGTATATAACGAAGAAATTAAGGAAGAAATAATCAAATTAATCGAAAAAGGCGACAGACTGCAAGCACAGAATAAAAGTTTCTGCAGAGAGCTTGCCCAGTGGGTTCATCCCAATAGATCAAATACAAGCGACGGAATTCCGGGTTATGCATTCGGAATGGGGGATCTGATATCTTACACCGGTCCTTTCTTTATAGGTAATCTTGACTGGGGCAATATTCAGGCTGGCAGAGACAGGAATCTTGTCGTCGGCTCGCCTGTACTCGGAGTATTTGAAAGTAATGATGATAAACCCGAAGACTGGATTGCAGTCGGAGTAGCCCTTGAACGATTGCTTTTGACTGCTGCTTCTGAAGGAATTGCCGCGTCATATCTTAATCAACCTGTCGAAGTTCCTGAACTTAAGGAACAACTTAAAAATATTCTTAAAATCAACGGATACCCGCAGCTTATAATGAGACTTGGTTATGGAAAAGAAGTTAAACCCACTCCACGTCGGAACATAGAGGATGTTATTTTAAAGGACTCCTGAGTTGTTCTATTTCAAATCATTAAAATCTCTGTTACTGATTATTTTTCAGTTTTTGTTAGTAGCATTAATAATTTTTTCCGGAAAAATATTTTTATTCGGCAATATACTTTTTTCTTTGTTGCTGATTCTGGTGTCTGTTCCTGCACTATGGGCTATGATAATTTTTAAATTAAAAGTAAATGTAGCACCGGAAATACTTAAGGGAACAAAATTAGTAAAAAGCGGACCCTATGCCGTAATCCGTCATCCGATGTATTCTTCAGTCATTTCAATTACATTATTATGGGTGGTATTCGATTTTGATTATATCAGATTATTATTGTGGACACTGCTTCTCGTTGTTATTCTGCTGAAGATAAATTACGAGGAAAAAATATTGAAAAAACATTTTCCGGATTATAAAGAGTATTCAAAAACTACAAAAAAAATTATCCCCTTTATTTATTGATTCTTATTTTATCGAGCAGCATATTCATATCATCTGGAAAATCAGATTCGAACCTCATTTTTGTTTTCTTGATCGGATGATAAAAACCGATAACCCTCGCATGCAGTGCCTGTCTCGGCATTATTTCGAGTAGTTCATTTATTTCTTTTTTTATTTTTCCTGTTATGTTGCTTATAAAATGCGGTTTCCTGCCTCCGTATGTTTCATCGCCGAAAACCGGATGACCTGTGTAGGATAAATGAACTCTGATTTGGTGAGTCCTGCCTGTTTCCAGATTTAATTTAAGGAGTGTTAAATATTCGAATTCTTCGATTATTTCGTAATGTGTTATTGCTGTCTTTCCTGTTCCTTCGGGATTTCTTATGACACTAACTTTTTTTCTGTCTTTTTTGTCCCTGCCTAATAATGTTTCTATTGTGCCTCGGTTTTGTCTGAACTTACCCCAGACTATTGCATTATATTCTCTTTCGATTGTATGTTTGAAGAATTGCTCTGCAAGTTTTCTGTGCGTAATTTCGTCTTTTGCCACTACTATTAGACCTGAAGTATCTTTATCGAGTCTGTGTACGATTCCCGCTCGCTCGAAGCCGAATAAATCGGAAAGTTTGTCTTTCTTCTGCTGGGAATAATACATTATTGCATTAACCAGCGTTCCGGAATAATTTTTATATGCGGGATGTACTACCATACCTGCAGGTTTATTCACAACGAGTAAGTAATCATCTTCATATTTGATATCGAGTGGGATATCTTCCGGTTCTATCTCCGGTTTTTCCTCTACCGGAAGTTCAACTTCGATTTCGTCATTCCGTTTCAGAAGATAATTTGATTTCACAAGTTCGCCGTTTACCGTTACGAAACCGAGATTAATGCTTTTCTGTACTTTTGTACGTGAGGTATTTTCAATCGCACCTGCAAGATATTTGTCTATCCTGACACGCGGATTTATGTTAGGTACAGTAAATTTATAAAACTTTTCCAATTTGAATATTTTATACCCAAAGATAAAAAAAATTATTTCCTCAATCTATACTATTATTACGAAATTCTTTTTTAATTACTTACAGTGAGACTTTAAAGTAATGGAATTTTAAAGTAATGGAATTTTAAAGTATTGAAATTTTATTGTATTGGAATTTTAAAGTAATGGAATTTTAAAGTATTGAAATTTTATTGTATTGGAATTTTAAAGTATTGGAATTTTAAAGTATTGGATTTTTAAAGTAATAGAATTTTATAGTTACATCCCCAGTCAACCTATTTCAGGACAAGACACAAGACACTGTTTACTATTTACTGTTTACTAAGTCTTGTCCTGAAAAAAGTAGACAAAATAAATATTAGTAGAAAGACTAATTTTCTTTCTTTTTTTGCTTCTTTTTTTCTTTCTTTTGTTAAAATGTTAACAACTTT
>VGWA01000105.1 GCA_016873795.1 Ignavibacteria bacterium | reverse complement strand
AGAATAACACTATAATATTAAAGGAGATATAATGGATAAAATAAAACTCGTAACAGCAGCACAGGAAAAGACTGACATTCCGAAATTCCATGTAGGAGATACAATATCGGTATCCGTAAAAGTAATTGAAGGAGACAAAGAAAGAATACAGCAATACAAAGGAATAGTAATGGGAATCAAAGGAAGCGGTGTAAGTAAAACATTCAGAGTGAGAAAAATTTCAAACGGCATTGGAGTAGAAAGAATTTTTCCGATAAACTCGCCAAAAATAGCCAAGATAGAAGTATTGAAAGAAGGAAGCGTCAGGAGAGCCAAACTATATTATCTCAGAAATCTGACAGGCAAGGCAGCAACGAAGATAAAAGAGAAGAAGAAAAAGAAACTCATTGAAGACGTTTTGAGCACGGATACCGTCACACAAAACAACGAGGAATCAAGATAGAGCGACAAATAAACATTAATTATTTACTTTTTTAAAAACTTTTCATTGCTTAATTTAAACCGTTCATTAAACAGAACGGTTTTTTTATTATGAAAGAAAAAAAATATTTTGTATCAGTAGCTGGAAACATCGGTTCAGGTAAGTCATCCCTGACACGTTTAATTGCGGAAAAGTTAGATTGGATTCCCTACTACGAATCTGTAGCCGACAATCCTTATCTGAAAGATTTTTATCTTGACATGAAGAGATGGTCTTTCAACCTGCAAATTTATTTTTTAAGTCACAGATTTAAAATTCATAAGGAAATACTGAGTCAGAAAAAATCTGTTATTCAGGACAGGAGTATTTATGAAGACGTCGAAATCTTTGCTTACAATCTCTATCAGCTAAAGAGAATGTCCAGAAGAGATTACAACAATTACAGAAATCTTTTTCATGAAATGACTTATTATTTAAAACCTCCCGATTTAATGGTTTATCTGAAGGCAAAGATTCCGACACTATTAAAACAAATAAGATTAAGAGGGCGTGATTTCGAAAAAAACATAGAAAAATCATATTTAGAAAGATTGAACAAAAGTTACAACAGATGGATAGGCAGGTACAATTGCGGGAAGTCTGTTATTATCGAAACCGATAAACTTGACTTTGTCAATTCGAAAGAAGATTTAGCAAAGATAACAGAAACCATTAAGGAAGAATTGAGAAGTTAACCACATGCACAAACATTGCCTCAAGTAATATTTATAACTACTAATATTATAATATAGTTATATATATTATCCTAACTTATTTTATAGATACTTTTTAAGCCAATCAAGAATAATTTCATTAATTTTTGGATATTCTTTAATCAAACTTTTTCCGTGTTTATTTGTCTGATAGACTTTAAGTTCAAACGGTTGCATAACGAAATTTTCTATTATATATTTTGTATCATTCAGGCAGTTTCCGTCATTTTCACCTGCAAAAAAAAGTACGTTATTAAATCTTGGAATTACGGCACCCATAATTTCTTCTTTAAATCCGGTCAGACCTTCAAAAGTTTTTCTTCCTGCTGAGACACAAACAACTACTTTCACTCCCAGGTTATATTTTGAATAGACAGCGAGTGCTGCTCCTATCGAAGTTCCGATTACCGCAGTTCTTGTCACATCAATTCCCCCCTGATTATTAATCCATTCAAAAACCGCTTTTAAGTCTTTGGGCGTTTGATTACCATCATACAGCAGCTGATAATCATCAATATTTACTTTATCCGATTCTCCATGATTTCTAATATCATAAGTTACAACTTTATAATTCATATTTATCAGAGCATCGATAAATTCCTTTTTCCATTCACTTTTATCGGACCGAAACTGATGTATCAAAATCACGGCAGGTTGTTTTTCGTTCAAGTCGTTATAGTAATACTCTCCTTTAATTTTCAAACCATCTTCTGTATTAACAGTAAAATTATCTTTTTCAACAGGTTTCAAGACTGCCGATGGTGTACCGGGATTTTTATTCTCAGGTAGTTTTGAATCAGAGTCCGGGATATTTTTATCTTCAGTATTGCAGGCTAAAAAAATCAGAGAAAGTAACAGCAATAAACAGAATAATTTACTCATACAAATAAAAAACCTGCGGATAATATTCTCCGCAGGTTGAATTGATTAACAAAAAATGATTTACATTTCAAGTACAGTCACCCATTTATGCACATCCGGTTCGTCGCCGTATTGAATCGCACGCAATTTATTATACAATTTTGAAGATATCGGTCCAGCTTTTCCGTCTTTACAATATTCATAAGCTTTTCCTGTATCGTCATCAAAAATCAATTTAATAGGTGAAATAATTGCCGCTGTACCGCAGGCACCTACTTCTTCAAAAGTCTCTAGTTCATCAATAGGAACAACACGTCTTTCAACTTTCATTCCCATACCTTCAGCCAGAGTCATAAGACTTTTATTAGTAATGGAAGGAAGTATAGATTTTGAATAAGGAGTGATATAAGTATTATCTTTAATGCCGAAGAAGTTAGCAGGTCCGCATTCATCGAGATACTTTTTTGCTCTCGGGTCAAGGAACAGAACATTTGCAAAACCTTTCTTATGTGCTTCATGCATAGAGAGAAGGCTTCCGGCGTAATTACCTCCTACTTTTATATGTCCGGTTCCTTCAGGTGCTGCTCTGTCATATTTTCTGGATATCATAATGTTAACAGGATTGAATCCCTCTTTAAAATAAGGTCCAACCGGTGTCACAAGCACAAGGAATAAATATTCAATTGCCGGTTTAACTCCTATTTCCGGACCCGTTCCGATAATAATCGGTCTGATATACAACGCAGCTCCCGAATCATAAGGAGGAACATATTCTTTATTTAATAATACGGCTTTTTTTATTGCTTCACCGAATAATTCCACAGGCATTTCGGCTAAAAGAATTCCCTGTGACGATGTCTGCATTCTCCTTGCATTATCTTCCCATCTGAATATTCTTATTTTTCCGTCTTTGCAATTAAATGCTTTCAAACCTTCGAAACACTCCTGTCCGTAATGCAGGCAAGTTGCCGCAATATGAATGTCCACATGTTTCGCCGAGCTGATTTCGAGTTCTCCCCATTTCCCGTTTTTATAATAACATCTTATATTATAATCCGTATCGAGATAACCAAACGGCAGGTTTTTCCAATCTATATTTTTCATAAAAATAACCTCACTTTCAGTTATTATTGAATTAATTATTTATACGTAAAAAAAATATAAATTACTGAACTTTTACTGTTTCTATGAGTTCCAGTCCCGTTTCAAGCGCCTGTCTGTTAAGAGGCAGCAGATGGTGATATCTTTCAGGCAACACTTCACTGAGTGCCTGAATTATAGAATCGATTTTAACGACCGGTTTTTTTGCCAGATATGAGCCGAGCAAGATCATATTTGCAACCCTGGTATTGTTTAATTTATTAGCAGCCTCAGCAGCAGGAATTCCGAATATTTTTATATCTTTCCGATCCGAAACTGTCATTATGTTAGTTGATTCATAGACCAACAGTCCATCTTTTTTAACTTTCGGACCGAATTTATCCATAGAGGGTTGATTCAAGACAATAGCAGTATCAAACACAGAAATAATAGGCGAGCTAATAGCCAAATCGGATAAAATCGTGATGCAATTAGCTGTTCCGCCTCTCATCTCCGGACCATAAGAAGGCATCCAGGTTACTTCTTTGCCTTCCAGCATAGCCGCATAAGCCAGTGTTTGACCAAGGGATAATACACCCTGACCTCCAAAACCTGCAATTATAATTTCTTCTAACATTGATTATTATTTTTGAAGTTTATCGATTGAATTTCTTATTGTTTTAAATCTTCGGGTTTAGGCACTTTAACATCACCCAGAGGATAATAAGGTATCATATCTTTTTCAATAAAATCGATTGTCTGCACAGGAGTCATTTTCCAGTTCGACGGGCAATTAGAAATAATTTCAATGAAACATGTACCCTTACCGAGTGTTTGATATTTAAGTCCGTTAAGTATAGCTTTTCTTGCTTTTCTGACATTAGTAGCAGTATGCACAGCTTGTCTCGTAACATAAAAAGCGCCTTTTAAGGGAGCAATCAGTTCACACATTTTTAAAGGCATACCCATCGATGAAGTATCTCTTCCATAGGGAGAAGTTGTTGTTTTCATACCGGGCAATGTAGTAGGCGCCATTTGTCCGCTGGTCATTCCATAGATAGCATTATTAATAAAAATTATCAATATATTTTCGCCTCTGTTCACAGCGTGAATTGTTTCAGCGATTCCGATTGCAGCAAGGTCTCCGTCACCCTGATATGTAAAAACATATTTATCGGGCAGTACTCTTTTTATTCCCGTTGCCACTGCGCAAGCCCTTCCGTGTGCTGCTTCCTGCATATCAATATTGAGATAATCATAAGCAAACACGGCACATCCGACCGGAGCGACGCCAATTGTTTTAGTAACTATACCCAGTTCGTGTACAACTTCGGCAATCAACTTATGCGCCGTGCTATGCCCGCAGCCCGGGCAATAGTGCAGTCTTGTTTCGGTAAGGTGAACAGGACGTTCATATATTAATTCAAACTCCTCTTCTTCTGTAACTGTATTTTGTTGTTCGAGTTTTTCTTCATTCATAACTTTTTGTTTGTATTAATTATAAAAAATTTTATTAATCAGAAAAAATATCAGATATTCGAAATAAATTCTTCGACTTTTTCGAGTACTTCTTCCGGGCTAGGAATTATTCCGCCCATTCTTCCGTAATGAGTGACGGGTATTTTTCCGTTCACAGCGAGTCTAACGTCTTCGACCATTTGACCCGCGTTCATTTCCACCGTCATTGCACCTTTCAATTGAGGTACAAGTTCCTCAATTCTTTTTGTCGGGAAAGGATACAAAGTTATCGGTCTCAGAAGTCCGAGTTTCAATCCTTTATGTCTTGCAAGGTCAACGACTTTATGACTAATTCTCGATGACAGTCCGTAAGCAACGAGCAAAAATTCCGCATCTTTTGCATTAACTTCTTCGTATCTAACCTCATTCGCTTCAATTTCCTTATACTTTTTCAGCAAAGAAAGATTCACCTGTTCCATTTTCTCCGGTTGTATGAACAGGGACGTAATTATGTTACGTTCTCTGTGAGGATGTTTACCTGTTGTTGCCCAGGATTTTTCCGGTTTTACAACATCCCGTTTATAGAAGACAACTTTCTCCATCATCTGCCCGATTGCTCCATCGGAAAGGATAAGCACAGGATTTCTATATTTATCTGCAAGTTCAAATCCGAGGAACACAAAATCCGCCATTTCCTGAACGGAATTAGGAGCAAGGACAATTAATCTATAATCTCCATGTCCCCCGCCTTTTGTCGACTGGAAATAATCTCCCTGCGAGGGTTGAATTGTACCGAGTCCGGGTCCGCCTCTATTAACATTTACGATCAGGCACGGCAGTTGTGCAGATGCAATATAAGACAGGCCTTCCTGCATCAGACTAATACCCGGAGAAGAGGATGTTGTCATAACTCTTGCGCCTGCTCCGGCAGCACCGTAAATCATATTAATAGAAGCGACTTCACTTTCCGCCTGAAGGACGACACCACCTCGCACGGTCATTTCTCTTGAGAGATACTCCAGCACTTCAGACTGGGGAGTAATGGGATAACCGAAATATGCATCACATTTTGCCTGAATAGCGGCTTCGGCAAGTGCTTCATTTCCTTTCATTAACTTTGTTTCTAATATTTCCATAATTTTTAATACTTTTGTGGTTATAAAATTCTATTTAGAGTCAGGTAAGGACTAAGAAATTTCCGTAAAGTCCGTTTAAATATAATCCATTTTAGACAGGTCATCTTTGACGGGATTATCGATAGTAATTTTCACAGGACCCTGTACTTTAGAAATTTCAGCTACAAGTTGTTTTTTCTTTTTTGCAGAAGTACGGTACACTTTTATAGCCGCGTCAGGACAAATTACGGCACAATTCGCACAACCCGTACATAAATCATCTACGATAACGGCATAGCGGTATCCAAAATTATTCAGACCTTTAGACATTGAAATTGCGCCTTCCGGGCAGGCAGTAATACACAGTTCACATCCTTTACACCGCTGTATATGGATTTCGGTTTTTCCTTTAATTTTCCGCGGTTTTTTTGCTTCAATTTTTTTTTCTTCGGGCATTTTATGATATGTTTTTAAGTTATACTTAAATTAATTATAAGAAAAAAATAGTATTAAAAAAATATACTTATAAATCCTTTTTTTTCTTAAGAAACATTACTTTTTCAAAAACATCATCTATTGTTATTCTATCCATACATTGAGGTTTACTGCATCCGAAATCATGTCCGAGATAGAGGCACGGGCTGCAGAAAATATCGCTTTGAACGACAACGGATTTATCATCGTAAGCACCCCATTTTTTCGAATTATGGGGACCGTGCAGAGCAATTGTACGGACTCCGATACTTGCGGCAATATGCAGTATCCCCGTATTACAGCACACTAAAAATTCCGATTTTTTAATAATCTGAAGTTCTTTTTCGAAAGGAAATTTCCCGGCTATACTGATTGATTTTTCATTTATTGAATCAGCGATAAATTCACATCTTTCACGGTCATTCGGAGCACCGGTTAAAACAATTGCCGTATCAGGGAAGTTTTGCATAATTTTTTTTCCCAGTTGAATAAAATTTTCGCTTTTCCATTCTCTTGCTGCCCCGCTTACACCGCTTCCCGGTTGAAAGCAGACTATTTGTTTCCCGGTTAATTTATTCTCGATAAGAAAATTATCTATAAACTCCCTGTCGATTTCAAAAACACCGGGATACTCGAGAAAAATATCCTCTGTTTCAATATTCACATTAAGCGGTTTCAACAGGTCTGTAAACACTTCGAGTTCGTGCTTTTCCCTGCTGTGTTTAACCAGAATATCGTATGCTCTGTTTCTGAATTGTTTTTCCGTATCGAATCCAATCGAAGTTTTTTTCCTTGTCAACAGACAAAGTATTGAACTTATTCTCGACCACTGTTCGGCATCAATAACGACATCGAAGTCGAGGGAACGTAACTTTTTAATCAATTCAATTGCTTTAAAAGGATTTTTCAAAAAGCCGTGTACATCTTCGTTTAATATTTCGTCAACATATTTTATATTTTTAACGACTTTATAATTGATGTCCGAGCACAAAAAATAAATCTTTGAATCCGGAAAATTCTTTTTTAAAATTCTCAATGTTGTAGTTAATAATATAGTATCTCCGATGGCGGCAAATTTTATTATAAGAATATTTTTCGGAACACCTTTTACTGCAGTTAATTCTTTTCTTCCGGCGAAAAAAGACAGCAGAAACAAAACCGGGATACCAGCATACCTGTCTATTTTTCTGAAGATAGATTTCCGTGTTGTCAATTT
>VGWA01000104.1 GCA_016873795.1 Ignavibacteria bacterium | reverse complement strand
TCCTATCGGAATTAAAAAATAGAAGTAGAGGTAATTTGTCAATCCCGAATAAATCAGTCTCAGATTGCGGAAAGGAAGAGTTTTTAAAAGCCATACGGTATCGGGAGAATTTTCTTCGATGATTTTGATGCTTTCGAACATAATTTTAATGACAATTATGATTGTGATTATAATCGAAGGGCTCATGATCTGGTAGAAAGGATCTAACGGTTGTTTTTCGGGCGAAAGGAAAAGCAGTTTGTCCGAACCTGAAATGACGCCTATTAATGCGATTATTACAGGCAGGAAAAACACAGGTAAATATCTGGCTTTGAGAGATTTTGAATTTTTGAACTGATACCTGATTAGTTTATATGATGCAAGTTCGTCAGGTGTACGCGAAAACTTTTGTATGATGCGGTTATAAAATCCGGCAATGTCCGATAAAAATTTCAGTCTTTTTATTTTGATTCTGCTCTTCGGCAGTGAATATATCTTTGCGGATAATTGTCTGTAATTATTTTTTGTAACGTAATAATATACTGAAAATATTACCATAGTAAATATTGAAAGAATGATAATATGGTAATAATTTTCCATTGCACGTACGAAGTACGTCTGAGGGAAGCAGCTTATGATTTGGCTGTCTATAAATGTGGTTTTGTGAGCGGCGGATTTTGAAGAAGTAAACGAAGTAGAATACATTATATAAAAAAGAAAAACAAACTGCATAAAATAAAGAAGGTAGTTTGCCTTATCGCTCGAGATGAATATTACTGCGGTATAAATGAGAAAGATTAATCCGAGAGCAAATAAACTGAATAAAATATTCAGATATGCAAATGCGATGACTTTCACTGCCGAATAACCGAAGAGATAATAAAATACTATCTGGGGGATTAAAATAACCAGAGAGAAAGCGTAGATGAATATAAGGGCTGAAAAAAATTTTGCCCGGAATATTACTTTATCGGAAAGGGGTAAGCCCGATATGGAATCCAGATGTGATTTTGAGAAGAAGAGATTACCGAATTCAGTGATTGCAAGAAACGAGATGAGGAAAAGATTCGTCGTAAAAGAAATGAAAGAATACGAAAACCCGTCGTAGACACTATAATTGCTGAAAGAGAAAAGTGTATTGGTTAACAGATAACTGAAAAGAATTACAGATAACCTTTTAAGATTATTTTCGTCTTTGCTTCTGATATCGAGTATAAAAAATAATTTAAACAGTGACATATAGTGTAATTACTGAATCTGTTATAAAAATAACGAGTGTATAAATAAGAATTAAGGAAAAAAGAATAAATTATGAATGAGTATTTTAAATACAGTTTAGCCGGACGGATTCAGGTTATTTATTAGGGCGGATTTTATCTATATTTTTTTTATGTTCGTCGAATGTTTCGGCAAATAAGTGAGTGCCGTCTTCTTTTGCCACAAAGAACAAGTAATTATGTTTCTGAGGCTGCAGTGCCGCCATAATTGAGGAAAGCCCGGGATTGTTAATCGGACCGGGAGGCAGTCCGTAATTTAAATATGTATTATACGGCGAGTTTATTTTTAAATCTTCAAATAACAACCTCTTTTTGCGTCCGTCGGGCAGGATGTATTGAACGGTAGGATCGGCTTCGAGTTTCATCTTTTTCTGAAGACGGTTATGGTAAACTCCGGATATTATAGGTTTTTCGTAATTATGCGGAGTTTCGGCTTCGATTATGGAGGCAAGTATTACTGTATTTAACAGATTAGTATTTCTGCTTTTTACCAGTGCCGCAATCTCTTTATTTTTAATAACTTTTCTGATAAATTCACGGAATAATAAACTTACTATCCTTTTTTCGTCTATTCCCTCTGATATAAAATATGTATCGGGAAACAAAAACCCTTCGAGGTTTTTAACTTTGTTCTTTAATCCGATTATTTCAAGCAGAGAATCATTTTCAGTTTCTTTGATGAAAACATCCGGTTTCAGGTACAGCTTTGTCTCAAGTAATTTTGCGATTTGTTTTATTGATGTTCCTTCTATTATTGTAATCCGCATAGTTTCGGTATGACTTTTATCCGTGAGCTGGCGTATCAGTTCAATATAACTTGTCCCGCTTTTGAATGTATAATGTTTCGCAACAAGATTGTATTCGTTGCCGCTTAACTTAGTAACAAATTTAAAAATCGTAGGGCTTTCGATTAATTGATTGCTTATCAGCATTTTTGTTATTTCTTCCATATTTAATCCGGAAGTGATATGTATTTTCTTTTCCTCTTCGACTGCCCAGTATTTTTTACTATGGAATATCTGGTATGCGGTTACGAATCCGAAAGAAACGTTGATAATAAGCAGCAGAAATATAATCAGGGCAATTTCATTTGTCCTGAGAAGTGAAAACTTTGTTCTGTATTTAAGAAAAATACGGTCTATTCTTCCCGATAATTTTAACAGTTTCCGGTAATATAATTTTTTGAAAAAGAAAAGAAAACGGAGGTAAATACGTGAGTTCCTTAAGTTTCTTCTGTATAATCTTAAGTACGGATACAGCCTGCTTTTTATTTTTGCGATTATATTTCTGATTTTTTTAAACAATATTTCCGGTTATTTATTTTTCAGCGAATCGAGGACAGCCTGTAAACTGCTTTTTGCTTTTTCATCGTCCGGGAAGAATGATAAATATTTTTCATAATAATTTTTTGCTTCTTCGAATTTTCTTTCATTTTTACTGTAATTTGCAGCCAGCTGTAAAGAATATTTATCGTCGGGAAAAATTTCGAGCGCCTTTTTTATGTTGTTTTCGTAATTGGCTTTATCATTCAGGGCGAGATATGCATTAGCAAGCAGAAAGTACGTAAAAGCGCAATCCGGGCTGAGGTCTCTGCATTGCACAAGGACTTGCAGGACGGAGCGCATAGCCTGCGGATTTCGCTGCCCGAAATATTTTTCGGCTTCCATCAGGCAGCTTTTAGTCATTGAGGGTAATATATAGGTCTTACCCGGTATAAATTTAAAAATTTCCATTATTTCCGGAGGCATTGTTTCAGCCGTAGTAAACAACGGGTTTTGATTTACAATCCTGTACCATTCCCTCAGGAATGCAATATATGTAACGCCCTGCTGTTTCATATACCCGGTCATATAATTATTATAATCCCTGTCCTGTATTTTTGAAATCAGTTCGGGGTTGACCAGACCGGCTACATCGACGATTTTCCGATTGCTGTAAAACCCGATTGCTCCGATATCATGTGTTGCTACTATGTCGTTTTCGTTCGTATTATCTCTCAGCCATATTGCAGCCGTTACCTGCCGGTCATTTATATATTTACAATGTTCAGTATATGTATTGATATTTTCCTTATAGTTGATAACACTCCATATAATTCCGGCAGAGAGCAGCAATACACCGGTGTACTGTAATATAGTCTTATTCTTAAAATATTTTGCGGTAATAATCAGAAATTCCCTGTATCCGGTAACAGATATAAGAATAAAGAAAGGGATTACCGGCATTAAGTACCTTCCGAACCTGTGTGCATAAGGCAGTTTATACCAGTAAAGGGAAATCAGGATTAAAATAAATGCGAAATACAATAAATTCGGATTATATTTTGATTTAAAAATATCGTACAGCAGTTTCAGGAAAGCAATAAAGAATCCGATTATAATCAGGGTATAGACACCGTACGTAAAATAATCCCAGACTTCCAGTTTAAGGAACATTAATCTGCTTCTGTATTCAGGAGTGTAGTAAGTAGTTTTAGCCGCATATGTATTGGGAAGAATCGAGCCCGAGAGAATAAAATTCAATATAAAATAGCAAATAATAAAAGCACTGCTTGCTATAATAATATTTCTTATGTCTTTTTTATCGAAGAGTTTGACAGATTTATCCTTTTTTGAAAGAACATACAATACCGCATAATCGATAATAACTGCGGCGATAAACGCCGCACCGTCCGGTCTGCCCCATATAGTCAGCCCTAAAAAAACGGCAAAGGGAACAGCCTGCCTTTTCCTGTAGAAATAAGCGGCGGCGATCAGAATGAATATGAACATAGTTGTTTCCATTCCCGAATTCGAAATGAAGTTCATATGTCTGTCAAGAATAAAGAGTACTGAAACAGCCAGAGCGTACAGATTTTCTTTCCGGAATTCGAGAGAACTTAAGCGGTAGACAAAATAGGATGAAAAGCAAAAGAACAATATTCCGATAATGTAACTTAAGATGAATTCATTCTTATAGAAAATATATACGGCTGCAAGCAGGAATGTATATACGGGTGAAGTGGAACCCGAAGTAATCATTTCATTTTTAAAGAATGAAAAGCTTTGAAATTCGACCAGATTTTTCGCAAAAGTAAGATGAATCCAGGGGTCATCGAGCGGAAAACCGAAATAACCGTTAACCGAGAGTGCATGATAAACGTAATAGGCGGCAAGCAGAGCCGGGAGTATGATTAGAAGTGAATAAATGATGTATTTTTGAGTTTTTGAGGGTTCAAATGCCAGTTTAACGTCAATTTCCTGTACGGTTTTTGCTTTTACGTGTTTGTATTGCTTTTTTTTCGCCATATAAAGATTGTCAATTTATAAGAAAATATGAAAAAGTAAAAGTCAAAACAATGAATTTTATTATTATATAATTGTTTATGAATCATGTCAGTATTGCGTGTGTTTCTGCAGTATTTTTTTCACTTGCATATTTTTTTCATTTAAATTAATTTATATCATACAAGCAGTTGGTAAGTATCCTGCAGAATTCAAATCAAGTTAATAGTTATTATAAAATTATAATTTAATAATAAATCATTTCATCTATAAGTCATTTCAAACAACAATTCTTTCAATAAAAACATTTTAAAACCAAAAATATGGCTGAGCGAAGATCAGAGAGCACTGCATATGCAGAAGATGTTAACGCACAAAACATCGAAATATTAAAGACAAAGAAGGTAGCCGACCTGATACAGATAGCCAAGGCATTAGAGATAAGCGGTTACAGTGATTTGAAAAAACAGGAATTAATTTTCAAGATTTTAGAGACACAAACGCAAAAAAGCGGCGTAGCATATTCTGCAGGAGTCCTTGAAACTTTACCGGACGGTTACGGGTTTTTACGGTCTGCCGATTATAATTATCTTCCCTCAGCAGACGATATTTACGTATCTCCGTCGCAAATCAAGAAGTTTTCGTTAAAAACAGGCGATACAGTCAAAGGTCAGGTCAGGCCTCCAAAGGAAGGTGAAAGATTCTTTGCATTATTAAAAGTTGAGGATGTAAATTACGGAAGTCCCGATTATCTGAAAGAAAGGATATTATTTGATAATCTTACGCCTTTATATCCGACGAACAAGATAACCCTGGAATCAGCCCCGGGTGAATACACCATGAGGATAATGGATTTATTCACTCCGATAGGCAAAGGACAGCGTGGTTTAATAGTATCGCCTCCTAAAAGCGGAAAAACAATTATTTTACAAACAATAGCAAACAGCATAACAAGAAATCACCCGGAAATAATTTTAATAGTCTTACTCATTGACGAGAGACCTGAAGAGGTAACGGACATGGAGCGGAACGTAAAGGCGGAGGTAATAAGCTCGACATTTGACGAGCCGCCTGACAGACACGTTCAGGTGTCTGAGATAGTACTCCAGAAAGCCAAAAGGCTGGTAGAATCCAAAAAAGACGTTGTTATACTGCTGGACAGTATAACCAGGCTTGCAAGGGCACACAATACGGTAATACCGCACAGCGGTAAAATATTATCGGGAGGAGTTGACGCAAACGCACTTCACAAGCCAAAAAGGTTTTTCGGTGCCGCACGAAACATAGACGAGGGCGGCAGTTTAACTATTATTGCAACATCGTTAATCGAAACCGGAAGCAGAATGGATGAAGTAATCTTTGAAGAATTCAAAGGAACGGGCAATATGGAAATAGTTCTGGACAGAAGACTTTCTGACAGGAGAATATTTCCCGCAATTGACCTTAACCGTTCAGGAACAAGAAAAGAAGAACTTTTACTCACAAACGATACACTTAACAGGGTTTATCTGTTAAGGAAAATTCTTTCCGATTACAATCCGGTCGAGGCGATGGAATTTCTACTGGAAAAAATAAGAGGTACAAAGTCAAACAAGGAGTTTCTTGCTTCAATGAACTCTTAGACAGGATTATTATCTGCGGTGATGTCTTAATGAATACGAAAGGATTATTGTGAAAAAAGAAATTTTTATTAATTCGACTTCCAGCGAAACACGTATCGCGATTACGGAAGACGGCAAGCTTGCCGAATATTTTGTCGAAACACCTGATTTAAGCAGGAATATAGGGGATATTTATTTAGGGAAAGTTGCAAGGGTATTACACGGAATAAGGGCAGCTTTTATTCATCTTGGTTATCCGCAGGATGCATTTCTTCATTTTTCCGATATAGATACGTCAGTTGCCGACTATTCAAGAATAGTAGGCGATGATGAGGATGTAGATGAGGAAGATGACGAAGAAGGAGACGATGAAGAGCCGGTTAAGGAAACAAGCGTAGAATCTCTTGTAAAATTTTCCCGTAATGCTCAGACAAATTTTATTGATATAAAACCCGGACAGGATATACTGGTGCAGGTTACTAAAGAACCGGTAGGTAAAAAGGGTTTCAGGGTGACAACAAAAGTATCAATTCCCGGAAGATATCTTGTACTTCTGCCTTTTCACCGAAGAATTGCGCTTTCCAAAAAAATCTATAACTTCAGGGAGAAAAAACGTCTCCGATATATAGTAAGAAGCGTATTGCCGAAAGAATACGGCGTTATTATCCGTACGGTTGCCGCAGGACAGGATGAATCTTTAATTCTCGATGACCTGAATAACATATTGCAGGAATGGAAAGATATTCAGAATAAGATTAAAAACGTCAAAGCACCATATATTTTATATAAAGACGCTACGACTACATCATCGGTCATCAGGGATTTGTTCAGAGACGAAATTTCCAGGATTTTTATTGATTCAAAGAGGTTGTTCAGGACGGTTAAAAAGCAGTTAGAAACGAGTTCGCCTGAATTTCTGGAAAAAATAGAATTATTCGAGAAAAAAATACCGATTTTCGATACTTATGATATAGAGCGGCAGATTGAGGAATCTCTCCAGAAAAAGGTCATGATAAAAAACTACGGATATCTTGTTATAGAGACTACGGAAGCGATGACTGTTATAGACGTAAACAGCGGGAAATATGCAAAAGCCAAAGAGCAGGAAGTTAATTCACTGAAGATAAACATAGAAGCGGCAAAAGAAATAGTAAGGCAGCTTCGTTTAAGAGACATCGGGGGAATAATAGTAGTGGATTTCATAGATTTGTATGATGATTTGAACAAGAAAAAACTTTATGACGAACTCAGAAAAGAGTTTCGCAAAGACAGGGCAAAAGTAACCATTCTTCCGATGAGTGATTTTGGCGTTGTACAGATTACCAGGCAGAGAATCAGA
>VGWA01000103.1 GCA_016873795.1 Ignavibacteria bacterium | reverse complement strand
AATTTCCTGTTCTTTTTTTTAAAAAAAAATTAATTTTTTAAAATGATTAAAGTTAAGATAGAAAAAATGATAAAGGGATTTGCTGTTCCACTTCTTTTAATTCTATTCTTTTCGGGTATATCATTTTCTCAAAATCCACAGTGGATAATTTATACACCAGATAATTCAGGAATACCAAGTTGGGATATTACTGATATTGCTTTTGACTCATCGAATGTTAAATGGATTGCGTCCTGGAATCGTGGATTAATTAAATTTAATGGTACGAATTGGTTTACTTATGACACGTTAAATTCCGGAATTCCAAGTAATAGAATTAAAACAATTAAAATCGATAAAAAAAATATTTTGTGGATAGGAACAAATAATGGACTAGCAAGATTTGATGGTGTAAATTGGATAGTATGGGATACTAGCTTATGTAAATCTATTTGGGAAATTGATGTGGATAATAATAATACAAAATGGATGGCAACTACAAATACGGGGTTATTAAAATATAACGACACAACTATGATATTTTACCGAACGGATAATTCAGGAATTCATACAAATTTATTAACTGGAATTGTCCTCGAAAAAAACGTAAAATGGTTAAGTACTGCGTATAACGGTCTAATTAAATATAATGATACAACATTTGTTAATTATACATATCTAAACTCGGGAATCGGTTCAAATTATTTAAGATGTATATCTATAGATCACAATGGAGATAAATGGATTGGAAAACAAGCTGACTTTTTTGTAAAGTTTGATTCATATAATAATATATGGACACGTTACGATGATATATGGCCCGGGTTATCCGGTGGTTTAGGGTGGTATGTCTATAACGATAGTCGAAATGTAAAATGGTTTGGTACAAATAATGGTCTCTTTAATTTTAATGATACTACATTATTATTTCTAAATCCACCGGTAAGTTGTGATATATTTAGATATTTCAGGGAGGATAGATATAATAACGTCTGGTTTTGCACAGGATGTGGTCTTTTTGTACATAATCCAAATGGAGTAGTTTCTGTTAAAGAAGTAAATAATCTTATTGTAGAAAAGTTCCATGTTCATCAGAACTATCCGAACCCTTTCAATAGTCAAACTTCAGTTAAATTCGAACTTTCTAAAATAGGAAATATTGAAATATCTTTATATGATATTTTAGGCAGAAAATTATCTACATTAATAAATGAGTACAAACAAAGTGGAAGTTATAACTATAATTTTAATTTCAATAGTCTTTCAAGTGGAATTTATTTTATGAGATTCGATTTTGAAGGAGATATGATTATAAAACAAATTGTATTAATCAAATAATTTAAATTTTTTTAGACTATGATTATAGGCCCTTAATCTTATAGATTAATTTTACGGATTTCTTTTAATAAACATTTTTAAAAAAAGGCGAAGAAAAATCGTTATTAGACTTGCACATCAAAACGACTGAAGGCTCATCGCCATTTTCTTCGCCATTTTAATGTAGAAAATTTAAATAATATAAGAAATGAAAAAATTATTATTAATTACACTTTTAAAAATATTAATGTTTTTAAATGTAAATGCAAACTGGGATTTAAAGATTAGTCGTAATGTACCAGGTAAAACGACTATTAAAATCCTTACTATACCTTTTGAAGGGCTTAACCGATACACAGTAAATCCTAACGGGAACAACAGAGTAGCCCAAATTTTTGTCGGTCCTCTTCATCGAAGGTTTGTAAATGAAAATTCATTTGCAGATTCTTTAATTTTATTTCATTCTACTACTAACGAATATCTATACCTTTCCTCTTGTTTTGCAGAAGTAATAATGTGGAGTGTTTATGGTTTTGGAAAATATTTAATTACATTCGAAAACTTTAATAATCCGAATAAAAATATGAGTTTTATTTTAAATACTTTAGACAGCAAAGCGGGAATGGATAATGTTATTAATGGAAGACCTTATCATTCAGACTGGAGTATAAATTATTATGATGTAATAGATAGTGCATTTATTGAGATAGATAATGGAGATACGTCTATTAATAAATATACTGATACTATTTGTATGAATGAGCAAAACAAAGAGATTACTTATTGGTATGCTTATTGGAGAAATTCTGTTCCACTTGAAAGAAAGTTCTATGCAAGAACTACACCATTTCCGATGAATCCATATAATATAATTGGAAACAATGAATATTTACATGATATACAAATCGGAACTACTGTTATTTTCGATACAGTCTATCGTAATTTGGGTAATAATGATAGATATGGTTATAACACCGTAGAAAATAATGGTCCTTTTAATTATTATCTGAATCCTCCAATTCCAGATTATTCACTAGAAAAACAGGGAAATACGTTTACAACTCCAGGTCATTATTATCCAGGATCAATATTTGGAATGAAAATTAAAGCAAATAATGTTGATTCTATAATCATTAAAAAAAATAAAATTCTATACATTAGTGGTCTTGGTACAGAAGGATATGGTGATACATTGCTTCTAACTTATGGCAGTACACTCACAAAAGATACAAACGCACAATTAAACGCTTGTTTCGGAGGTGTAATTATAGATTCAGGGAGTTCAAGTATTTGGTCAAATAATTCGTCTCAAAGAATTTATTCATATTCCGAATTAACTTATGCGGGTTTAGAGCATTTAATTAATAACGGAGGATATATACAAATAGATAATTATGGTAAGATCAGACTTGAAGATAACACGACCGTTACATTCGATGGGGAAGGTACATATCTCAAACTGAATCAGAATTCGAATGTTATACTCGGAGAAAATACAAAAATAGTATTCCAAAACGGGGCGTATCTTTTAGCGGACGGAGCGACTTTTTCTGCTTCGAATCCGAATATCAACTGGAAAGGACTTGTCTTCGAAAATGCCGGAAGACAAACAGAAATACGAAATTGCACATTCAATAATGCGATTGATCCTGTTAAAATTTATAATAATTTCTATTATTCCAATTATGATAAAGTCATTAAAAATTGTACTTTCAATATGCCTTATTCCGGAAATAACTCGGTATATGCGGAAAATGTCGGAAGTATTCTGATCCAAAATAATACATTTAATTTTTCTGCCAATTCTTATACTAACCGAGGAATATTTATAAAGAATACAGGCTTCGAACCGCTTCCCGATACAAGCGAATCTTCCCCTGCTGAAAATCTGATACTGAATATTCTTGGAAATACCTTCAACGGCGGGAAGAGTCACATTTTGATTTCGAGCAATGCTTCATTGCTTACTCCCGTAAATATATTATATAATACGTTCGTAGGCACTTCAAATACGGATTTTTCGATTTTCGCAAAGAAAATAACGGGTAATATAAAGAATAATTCGATTACGAACACAAACGTTAACATACCATTACGATTCGATATAAGTAATGTAAATTTATTGAGGAATGTCATCAGGGGACAAAACAGCAATATAATAATTGCTACCAATAGTACCGTAAATATGTCGCCTTATAAAGAGGGAAACACTATAATCTGGTACGGAGGTAAAAACGATTTATATTCTGCTACGAGGGATAACATAGAAATAACATCATATATATCGCTTCTTCCTATGCTCGATTATGGGGAAAATTGCTTTGGATTGGGTTCATCTAATAATCAATATCACATCTGGGCAAACGAAATAGATACGAACATATCGGGTTATTATATAAGAAAGAACGATTGGAGTCCGGGGAATTCCCCGATACACTGGTTGAGAAGACAGGACGAAACATTTATCGAACCGATTTTTATGCCATTGGTTAATTGCAATCCTCTGATCGGAAACGGTACATATGAGCTATACGGAATAGGATACGATTTATATGATACTCTGTTTACTACACAATCCGGAAGTCAATACACAGCTGCAGAAGATGAAATACTTCATAATGAAGCCGAATTATATCTGAGCGATAAATTATTCCTGTATGCAATCAACAAATTCAAACAGCTGATAGACAACTATCCCGGGAGTCAGTATCTCGAAAGTGATTTGTATGATATGTATTCCTGTTACGAGAAACTCGATACAAGTTCGAACAGTGCGTACCGTGATAATCTTTATAGTAACTTAAAAACATATTTAACCGAAAGAATCCAGAGCGAGTTATACAGCGAAGGATTCGAAGACATAGCATATCAATTAATACTTATGTGTGAAGCGAACCTCGAGAACTACAACGAAGCCCTTAGCGGTTATGAATTCATATCGATGTACCATCCCGACCCTGAGTTAAGATTACTTGCGAGTTGGGATTTTTCTGAAATCGAAAATCTGATAAACGGAGGCGGTAGTACAACGACATACACAATCGAACAAAGGATAAAGAAGCTGGAGAAATCCATATCATCCGGAAGTGATACATTGATGAGACTAATGAAAACTTCATACAATCGGGTAATCGAAGAAAGAATCGAGAAGCGAATAAATGAGAAAATCAAAGGAGATAAAATCGGAACGTACGAAAAGATGAGCAAGAAGGAGATAAAAAATCTGCCTCGAACCGAGAAAATAAATCTTGCATACAACCGTGACGAAAAGACAATAATCAGTCGTGCGAATGAAAACCTGAATATATTGAAAGGGATGAGTAAAGAAGCGAAAGAAAAGAAATACATAGAAGATTTATATCTGATTTCAAAAATCAAATCACAGGTGGTAAGCGATAATGTTAAAGTCGAGGAACCGGAAGAATATATCTTAAATCAGAACTATCCGAATCCATTCAATCCGACTACAAAAATAAACTTTGCGTTGCCTAAACAGGGATTTGTTACGATGAAGGTTTACGATATACTCGGCAGGGTAGTCAGAACACTTGTGAACGAATATAAAAATGCAGGTAACTACATTACCGAATTTGACGGAACGAACCTATCGAGCGGAGTATATTTCTATAAACTGACAGCAGACAATTTCAGCAATGTTAAAAAAATGATATTAATAAAATAGTAGTAAATTAGAATATTAATTTTTCAAAGGTGGTCTCTGACCACCTTTCTTATTTATAACAAAAATTTTTTTGGTAAAAGTTTGTTATATTTATAATATGTATTTTTAATTATTTTTATGTTATGATATTCTATTCTTCGTTAATAATTGTTTTTATTCTGCTTATAATTGTAACTTATGTAATTATTTTTAAATTTTTGCAGAAAAAAAGCAAATTAAATGAAAAAATTTTAATTGAAGATATTTTAAAGAAAATATATAATGATACTGAAAATAATAAAAAGACGGATTTTGTTAGTCTGGAAAAATTTTTTAAAAAAAGAAAAAATAATCTTCAAAAAATATTGAGCGAGCTGCAGAGAGGTGAATTAATTATATTTGAAGATTATAAAATATCACTTACAACAAAAGGTTTTGAATATGCTTCTAACATTGTACGTACTCACAGGTTGTACGAAACTTATCTTGCAGGTGTAACAAACATAAAAGAATCTAAATGGCATAAAAATGCCGAGAAGATGGAACATTTATTGAAAAGTGAAGAGATAGATTTTATCGATGCAGAATTGGGTTTCCCAAGATATGACCCGCACGGAGATCCTATCCCTTTTTATAAGAAAGAATTACCTTCTGTTAGTTCTCTTAATCTGAATTCTACATTTGAAAATAAGTTTTATAAAATTATACATATCGAAGATGAACCGCCCGATATTTATGAATCATTAATTTCAATGGGCTTGAAACCGGGGATTATTATCAAAGTCATAAATGCCGATGATGAATCAAGAAAAATTGAATTTGAAGAAAAGATACTCGAATTAAAAAAAGAATTATTTAATTATATTAATGTAATAGAGATAAGTGAAGAATTTTATAACAGGCATCATTTACGGAGTCTGAGTAATCTGAAAATAGGTGAATCTGCCGTTGTTAAAGAAATATCCTCTGATTGTATGGGTAAACAAAGAAGGAGATTAATGGATTTCGGTATTCTGCCGGGTACAAAAATATGGGTCGAGATGGAAAGTCCTTCGGGAAATCTTCGTGCATATAATATCAGAGGTGCAATTATTGCATTAAGAAAACAACAAACGAATTTGATTTTTATAGAATAAATTATGAGTGCAAATAAATGCGACATATGTCCCGTCAAAAATAACAGTAACCTGACTAAAATGGGATTGAATATAGGTAAATTCGATTATCTTGTTGCACTTGCGGGTAATCCGAATGTCGGGAAAAGTACTGTTTTCAATGCTTTGACGGGCTTGAGGCAGCATACGGGAAACTGGACGGGAAAAACGGTTACCAAAGCAGAAGGTGCATTTTACTACAATGAAAAAAAATTTAAAGTTGTGGATTTACCAGGTACTTATTCGTTACTATCGACCTCCAAAGATGAAGAAGTGGCAAGAGATTTTATATTATTCGCAAGACCCGATGTTACAGTGATTGTAATAGATGCTGCAAAAATGGAAAGAAATCTTAATCTTGTTTTACAGGTACTCGAAATTACTGAAAAAGCAGTTTTATGTGTGAATCTTATTGACGAAGCAGAAAGAAATGGTATTACGGTAAATGATAAATTATTGTCTGAGAAGCTCGGAATTCCCGTCGTGTTGACTTCTGCAAGGAAAGGTATCGGAATACCTGAAATTATAAAATTTATTTATGAAGTTGCTTCAGGAATTTATGTCTGTAAACCGCACAGGGACAGAAAAGAACCTGATGAAATAAAAGAAGCTATAGATAAAATTTCTTCAATGTTAAAATTAAAATTTCCGGATTTACCGAATATAAGATGGGTGGCAATGCGAATATTGGAAGGAGACCATAAAATAATCGAAGCACTCGAAAGAAATGAATTAACTGCTTAATGAAACACGAAGAAAATACAGAATCGAAAAAAAATAATCTTGAGGATATTATATCTGAAGCAAATGTGTTAAGATGGAAATCAGGAAGTAATTTTCATGATGATATTATGGACTCGCTTTATAAGGATGCATCCGATATTGCTAAGTCTGTAATTAATTATACAGGTGAAAAAAAAGCATTTTCTTTTGATAAAAAAGTTGATAGAATTCTGACAAATAAATTTTTGGGTTTTCCTGTGATGCTTCTGATGTTGATGGGAGTATTTTGGCTAACAATAATAGGTGCAAATTACCCTTCGAGATTTTTGTCTTATATTCTTATAGATGTCATACATACTTTTTTGAAAAGTGCAGCGGGTTCAGTCGGTATTCCCGTTTTGATTTCAGGTTTTTTGTTCGACGGAGTGTATCTTGCAGGTGCGTGGGTGGTTAGTGTAATGCTGCCGCCAATGGCTATCTTCTTTCCGCTTTTTACTCTGCTCGAAGACCTGGGGTATCTTCCGAGAGTAGCGTTTAATCTGGATAATTATTTTAGAAAAGTAGGAGCACACGGAAAGCAAGCGTTGACTATGACGATGGGGTACGGATGCAATGCTGCAGCTGTTTTATCTGCAAGAATAATTGACAGTCCTCGTGAAAGACTTATGGCAA
>VGWA01000102.1 GCA_016873795.1 Ignavibacteria bacterium | reverse complement strand
TCCATAAAAAAGCTAATACTAATAAAGTGACAGAGAAAGAAGTTCTGAATTAAAATAATACAAATCGCGTAATAACTCTTTTATCATTTTTAACAATTTATTAGCGTTCAGTCTACAGAAAGTATTGAGCAAACATTATACCGAATATATTAATATAAAATTATTCTAAGATAATCAGTACTTTCCCTTGCAAATATTGCTTCTCCTATTCTACATTCGTTGCATTTTCCTTTAATGCAGTAAAAGTTATGAAGATGAATTAATCCCTGGAATTCTGAAGCAGATTTTGGTTTGTAATTAAGCTGATTTTGCATTGCTCTTACAACTTCATTTTTTTCCTTCAGTTTTTCAGAGTTATAATATTTAATAATCCTGTCATACAGTTCGGCTTTCGCGTATACTTTTGAATACAATAGTATAAATGGACAAATAACGTTGATAATAATACTTTGAATTTTATCTTGACCGATAAGATAATTTTTATAAGAGCTTTCAATTCCAAGGCAATAGTGTTTGTGCCAATATTCGGAACATTTAATATTTTTGAACATGAAAATAATGTCCTTGGTTATATTATTACTGTTCTCAATTAACAATACAATTTTTTTAAGCAGTTCATCATAAATCAGCGAATACAATAATCCGGATGCAAAACCAATCCCAACCATAGGAAAATTTGCCGGTCTCATTCTAAAAAAATTCCATTCATTATAATTCATTATCTCAACATTGAAAAAAGGTTTTATCAGCTCCCAGGATTTAATTAGTTGTTCAACATAAACATCATCTATGATTTTACTTTTTTTATTCAACCCTTCAAGCCGTTTATCCTCAAGCCGGGTTGAAAGAAAACCTGCTACCGCAAATAAAACTGCGTCTAATTGGTTCAAGTCAAGTTTGTATTTTTTCAAAATATCAAAATCAATATTCTTTGCAAGTTTTAGAAATTGTTTTTTGTTTTTAGAAAAACCAAGAGCTTCACAAATATATTCAAAAAGAACTTTTTCCCACATCAGCTTTTTATAATTTACACTTGTTTTCAATACCATCTGTTTAGATTTTGGATAAGAAAAGGAAAGGTCCGCTGGATTCGAAAGTTCTTCAAGTCTAATTTTTAGCCTGTTTGCTCTGTAATTAAGTCTTGTTATCCCCATATCTTTAATCCATTTTTCTTTAAATTCATTTAATAGATCCTGATTTGTTTTTTGGCACGGCAGTCTAAATTCCAAAGAGGGATTATTAATAATATCCTTCCAAATTTTATGAATAGACATACTTAAAAAATCTGAAAGAATCAATGTCGGAACCTCTCTGGTGTATTTCGTTTTCGGCAATACATTATCTGTCTCACCCCACATTACGATATTTAAAATTACCCTGTTATATTTTCCGTTTATGTTATGTTTGTGTAAATTCCAGTCTCTAAACGTGCGGTGTATCTCAACATCTCCTGAAAATGTTACGTCTCCTATTTTTAATCGGGCATTATTATAATCTGCCCCGGCAAAGCCTACATTCTTTTTGCCGTAGTTAATAATTTCAATTTTTCTCTCATCGGTTGTTTTAAGATTGTTAAAATAATCCTGATTTTCCCAGATTCGGGAGATAAAATGCTCATTAAGGTCTAATTTTTTCATTAATATTTATTGCTAATTTTCTTATTTTTAATTCGTGCTTAATGTTAAATATTTATTAATAATGAATAATCTCCCAAGAAAGGGGAGCAATAATAGAAAATTAAATTAAAATTATTAAAAACAAAACAATAAAAAATATGCATAAAACCAGAGTATTTTTTTCAACAACAATCACGATAATAATAATTATTTTAATATCATCCTGCGGTAAAAAGACAAAATCGGAACAGGAATTATTTTCTCTTGCTAATTCAACAAAAGACAGTGCAATAATAAAAAATGATACAAACCTTTTTAATCAATCAATTTCATATTATCAGGAGATAATAGACAATTATCCGGCTTCTGACTCTGTTGTTCAAGCTTATGAAAATATTTGTGAAATTTATTCAAGATTAAACAAATTCACCCAAGTTATAGAATATTGTAAGGTTTTGTCGGAGAAGTTTCCGGACAAAAAAGAAGGTAAGAAAGCTGCTTTTACAATGGGTTTTGTGTATGAAAATTTTCTGAACGATAAAGACAATGCATTAACTGCATACAAAAGTTTTGTTGAAAAATACTCTAATGATACAGACCCTGACTTTCAGAATTTAATCAGCAACACAAAATTAATAATAGAAAAATTTGAAAAAGGGCTTTCAGACGAGGAGTTTTTAAAAATTCAAATTGAAAAGAATACAGACACAAAAAAGGAAAAATCAAAATAGTTTCCCGTCTTTAACAGACATCAACAAAGCAGCAATTATATAAAACACATAATATAATTTTATTCTCTCCGTGAATTCAACCTCATTATATAAAAAGTATCTTATCCCTTCAGTTATAGCCAGACTATCAAATCTTGAACTAAAAGCAAGATTCGTAGTCGAAGGATTTATAACCGGACTACATAAATCTCCCTATCATGGATTCAGCGTAGAGTTCGCGGAACACAGACAGTATATGCCCGGTGATGACATAAGAAACGTAGACTGGAAAGTTTTAGGAAGAACACAAAAATATTTTGTAAAACAATACGAAGAGGAGACCAATTTAAAGTCTTACATACTTGTTGACATAAGTAAATCCATGGCATTTTCTTCCGTTTCGAGTTTATCCAAACAGAACGCAAAAAAATCGGATAAGCCAACAGAGGGGATAAGTAAGCTTGAATATGCCTCATATATTGCAGCATCTTTATGTTATTTAATGCTTCTTCAGAACGATGCTTTTTCCCTTGTTACATATGACACAAAAATAAGAAATTATATCCCTCCACATTCAACAAACACAAATTTAAGATTAATATTAAAAGAATTATCCAACATTCAAGCAACCGATAAAACAGGAACGGCGTCCAGTCTAAACCAGATAGCAGAAAAAATCAAGAGAAAAGGATTAGTAATAGTTTTAAGTGATTTCTTAGACAATCCTTCAGAGGTTATAAAAGCACTAAGGCATTTTATATATAACGGGAACGAGGTTTTAATGTTTCAAATATTAGATCCGGCAGAAATAAATCTTCTAAAAAGTAAAAAAAACAAAAAACTGATTACCAGAAACGAACCGGTAATTCTTATTGATATGGAAACCCGTGATGAAATATTTTCTGTCCCTTCACAAATAAGACACGAGTACAACAAGACAGTAAAGGACTTTATCGAAAGCTACAAAACACAATGTCGAAGTTATAATATTGATTATCTCTTAATACCAACCGATACATCACTTGAGGGTTCGTTGCTTCAATACTTAAATAAAAGAAGCAAACTTGTCTAAAACAAAGCACACCGGTTTAATTGAAAAAACAAGTTTACCTTTTTACAACCAGCTGAACTTAAAAGTAATTTAGAATTCTTTTTAAATTATCCTAAGAAATTTTTGGATTTATATGTATCAATGTGAAGGAAATTGGAGGATATAATGAGTTTAAAGAATTTATCAGAACCTAGTATCGAATTCTCGTCCTGTCATCCCATACTGGAATAAGCAGCCGGTAATCACCAAATCCAGTATTATCAATAAAGATAAACTGTCTGTTCAGGTTATAATAATCCCATATCTCATAAGGCTTTGAATTCTCCGCAAAAGGATGACGTTCAATATTACTGGGTTCCCCATACATAATATAAACCATTCCCATATCTGTTTTCCATCCATCAACATAATGCGAATAACGTTCATTTGCAATGTTTATTCGGCTGTAATAATCTATCAGTGTTTCGTTTTTTATAGTGTTTGGAGAAGGGTCTCGGGCTTTCCAGAACTTTAAAAATCTTCTTTCTTTTTCTGTATTATTTGGTGCACTTTTTATATACTCAATTTCATCGGTGTTTGCTATATAAATCATCTGATCTATTGCGATATCAAGATTTTTTAAGTTTACGGGCATATCAAACCATCTAAATATCAATTTTTTAACAACAATAACAGCTCCGTCTGTAAGGTCAATCAGTTCAAGTTTATATTCACCCGTCACAAGCTCCTCCGTAGAAAATCTTTCAGTAACTTGATTTTTATCCACTGCCAAATTATAATTATAAATTTTTTCAATAGAAACTGCTCCTTTGTCGTTACTGAGTTTGAGTTTATACGCAACCGGAGTTTCAGATGGTTTTCTATTATAAATTTCAAAAAAGACGAAAAACTCTTTTAAATTACCTACATTAGAACTGATGAGAGGAGAAATTTCTTTTTTCCCGTTCAATTCCTTATAATCGGAAAGTAGTAACATATCGCTTACAGTAACATCATCCAGCAGAAAATTTTTTACTCTAATACTGAGTTCCTGTGCAAGTTCCCTTTTTGAATTCTTATCTCTTAGAAGAAATTTTATTTTATAATAACCGGGCTCAAGATAAAAGCTTTTCACGGTAGAATTGGAAAGTTCTTCGAGCCGTTTTTGCTCATTTTTTGTTGTGGTTACTGCTTCTGTAAAGTAATTGTTACTGACTATCTCATTACCTGTTTCTGTATCCTGTGATATAATTATGCTGTATTCAATAGTTGCTTCATAATCATCAGGTTTCCCCGTCGCTACTTTTTTAAACTGTAGGGTAGATAAGGGTAATTCGATATAAAAATCCAGCCTTGCCATATTCCGATCTGCCGAAAAGAATACGACGGGGTCTAAATAGAAATAACTTTTATTTTTCTCATAATTTCCAAGATTATCATTAACAATTTGGGAAAATGTTACGCTATAAACACCAATCAACAAGGCAGCCAGATGTGAAACAAATAATATATTTAAAATTTTTAAATATTTAATTTTCATTTTTTACAGTTTCTATTAATATATACGTAATTATTGTTAATTTGGTTCAATTTATATATTTAAAAAGGTGTGAAAAGAACTAAAAATAACTTATATTAACAAAGAAGGTGTCAATATTTTTCTGTTCATGCTCTCAATAAAACCGTTAAATAAACAAATTAAGAATACTCTATAATTCATTAAAATGTAGACTGTTAAGTGTAAAAAATTGAAATTATGTTTTTTAGAAGCTTATTATTTTTCCAAAGCGAATAAAATTCATTTATCTTGCTACTTCAGACAATTTCATTTTCAACTGACTCAACACATATGGAGGAACAAAGCACTTTACATCTCCTCCTAATCTTGCCAATTCACGGACAAGGGATGAATTAAGATACGTATATTTTTCATTTGGCATTAAAAAAATCGTAGAAATTTCCGGTTCAAGTTTACGGTTTGTAAGGGACATTTGAAACTCATATTCAAAATCAGAAACAGCTCTTAAACCTCTGATAATAACATGAGCATTTTTCTTTTTTGCATAACTTACTAATAAGCCGTTAAAATCATCTATCTCAACATTTTTATAATGCTTTGTAACATGAATCAGCATATTGCGGCGTTCTTCTCTTGTAAACAGGGGTTCTTTATTAACATTTAAAGCTACAGCAACTATCACCTTGCCGAACAGCAGACTTGCTCTTTCAATAATATCAAGATGTCCATTAGTGACAGGGTCAAATGTACCTGGATAAACAGCAATTATTTTTCTCATTTTATTTTATTTTAAAAAATGTAAATATTGTTTTACCAATTTTTCTTTTCAAAAAAATATGTCGTTTGAATTGAGCCAACGGATTATAGTCATCATTATGTTCGAGTATAAATAAGTTACCGCATTTCAAAACAAGTTCTATCAAAAGCGGATAATTATTGTATTTATAAGGAGGATCCGCAAAAATCAAATCAAAATATTCCAAATCCGGTAAAATACTTTTCCTAATAAAGTTTCTTAAAAAGAATAACACATCGTTTTGAAAAACACATGCTGATTCCAGACCAAGCCTGAATCTATTTGATTTAATTACATTAACATTTCTGTCAACAAAAAAGACTTTTGCAGCACCTCTCGAAAGCATTTCAATACCCACGCTGCCTGTTCCACAAAACAGGTCTAAACAAGTTTTACCTTCAAGGTCATAAACATTTGATATTATGTTAAACAAACTTTCTCTTGCTCTATCGGTCGTTGGTCTGTATAATAGTTTTTGATTTTTCCGAATACCGCTAGTAATTATTCTGCTTCTGTATTTACCAGCAACGACTCTCATATATGCTAAGTTTTTTCACCCCCTTTTAATGACAATCCGCAGACCGAAATAAATTTATACCCTTCGTGTTCGATGCCGGAATAGTCCTTCAAATTAGCGCCAAAATTTAGTGCAATAAAAGGATTAGCAATGACAACAGGTATATGTCTAAAAAAATTTGTTGAATTAATTAAGTCCCTGGAGGGAAGCACAAAATCTTCTCCGTATAAAAAAACTTTGAAAATATTTAAGGTGTTAATTTTTTCGTTTATTCCAGCCAGTAAAGACGTTAAAGGTTCTTTATAGTTAGCTCTTTTAATAGTGTAAAAATCATAGTAGTATATATTTTTAAGATCAACAATGCTGTAATCGATTCTATCATTTTTAACTCCGATAATTAGTCCTAATTGTGAGGGATTTTTAATAAATTCATTTTTATAAATTTCCCTGATACATTTTTCGGCAGAGAGGTGTTCATAATCGGCTAAATGTATTTTCATATTAAAATTATAAAAAATTTTCCTTAGAAGATCCAATCTGCTGTTTTCAAAGGCAATTACAAGGGTGTTTTTTACTGTATCGGAAGGGGTCTCACCACTCATCTTATAATATACAATCTTATAATTATTATAATCCTCGGAAAAGTAATTAGAAAAATCCCAAATGATGTTTCTTTTTGCCATACCCTCATCTTCGTCGTAATCAACAGGTAAAGCATAAACAAACGAATTACTGGAATCCAAAACTACACCGACTTTTTCTGCATGAAAAGTTTTCTTCTTTAAGACTTCATTTATTTGCATTGAATATTCTTCTATAACGGGATTATCAGAATCTTTAATAGAGAGAACTTCCGATATCTCATTATCCGTTATAATCTCATCAATAAAAGTAATTTCCTTGTATTTATTAATTTCAATAAACCTGATATGTTTTCCAAAAAATCCTATCGTTAGAGTTCTCATGATTTTATAATCCTTTTCTTGTTGTGTTTGTTTTTATCAATCAAATTCATATTTATCAATGGTATATCCGGTTCACCGAAAAAGCATATACAAGTTTATTGAACTATTATATACAATTTCATTTTCTCAAACTTTTTTATTCCGATTCCTTTAACCTCCATTATCTCTTCAATTTGTTTAAATCCGTTGTGTTCTTCTCTATATTTAATAATTTTTTCAGCGGTTGCTTCTCCGACCCCCGGAAGCAACATTAATTCCGATTTAGAAGCGGTATTAATATTAATGCTCTTTTCTTTTAAGTCAGCACCTTTCTTGGACTTTTTCTTAAGCTTGTTTTTTGTAGTATCCTCAAATATCTGAAGTTTAGAAATTTTTGAAAGCTCTTCATTATTAAGGTTTAAATTTTCTAACTGGTT
>VGWA01000101.1 GCA_016873795.1 Ignavibacteria bacterium | reverse complement strand
TGCCTGAATGCCGATGCACGGAAAGTTATTGAACTGACAAAAAAAATATCGGAAATTTTAAATCCTGCTTCGGAAATCAGAGTAGTTACAAAAAAGGGTACGGATATAACAATGCCGATGAAAGGCAGAAAAGTAATAGAATCTACGGGAGTTTTACTGAATAAAGGAGACTGGGGAAATATGCCGTCAGGCGAAGTTTACCTCGCACCGTGGGAAGACAAGAGTAATGGCATAATAGTAATAGACGGTTCGATGGCAGGCGTCGGATTAGTCGAAACTCCGATAACAATAGAAGTTGTAAACGGATACGCTGAGAATATTCAAGGAGGAAAAGAAGCTCAAAAACTGATTGAACTTCTCGATAAAGTCGGCAGGGATGCACGGGCAATAGCGGAATTCGGAATAGGAACTAACTATAAAGCTCAACTTATCGGGGAAATACTCGAAGATGAAAAAGTATATGGAACGGTGCATATTGCATTTGGAAATAATGTTTCTATGGGCGGCAGTATAAATGTAAAAAGCCATCTCGACGGACTGATAAAAGAACCCGATGTTTATGTTGACGGGAAATTAATAATGGAAAAAGGGAATTTACTTTGATAAAAAACAGGGGTGAATTTTTTTTCTGTTACTATTAGAATATTCTTATTGAAGAAGATTTTTTTCATTATATTATTTTTTTTTATTGTATGTAAATGCGAATCGCAGGAACACAATTTTGTGAAATGGACATCATGGGCATTGCTTCAGGCGTTTCCTTCTCCCTTTTTTGTACATGACGAGGGATTTAACAGTTCCAGACTGCAGTTTGCTTTAAAATGGAATGTTACTCCGTTTAATTATTCCTTTAATGCCAATGAACTTGTATCTCCGGTCAGTATTTTAATGGTTAATCCGATAAGGAGGTACGGCGGTTCTGTCGAATTATTCCTTCAGCCCGAGTGGGCATTGTCAACATACAGAAATAGCGGAATGAAAAGATTTGCATTAAACGGGGGAACGAGATTTTATATACCTGTTTCAGAAGGCGGGGAATATTTATCAGTTTCACTTGGTGTAAAATATAAATTCAGGAAGAATTTAAACGGTTTTGAAAAAAATTCGACAGGTCTTGAATTCGGTGTGTATACTTTTTTTGGTATAATCGGTTTTCAGGCGGATTATAATTTTACTTCCGAAAGCAGGTACAATTTGGGAATAACAATCAGATATTATTGAATGAAATCTGTGAAATACATAGTATATATTTTATTTTTTATATTTTTATTTAATCTATCGGGATGCCGGACTTTTTATGACCTCGCGGTAAATATCGGAATGCAGCTTTCTAAACCCGATAAGATTAAAAATAAAATAAAAGAACCTGTCAAAGACGGTGTCAAACTGTCTGCACTATGGGTCGGGCATTGCACGGTGCTTGTTCAAATAGAAGATAAAGTAATTTTATTTGACCCGTTTTTTACGAATAACGCAGCGGAAATTCAAAGGAGAGTGCAGGAACCCGGACTTGATTTGAACGATTTAAAAAAACTCGATATCATTTTTGTTTCTCATGCTCATTTTGACCACTTGAGTATAGGTAGTTTGAAAATTCTTGAGGAGAAATTTCCCGGAACTAAACTTGTATTTCCGGAAGGTGTGGAGGAATTTCTTCCGAAAATTAATTTTAAATTAAAAAAATTAAAACAACCTGATTATAAAAATAATGTATATGTCGGAGAAACAAGTGTGATTGACAGTATGAAAATTACTTCTGTTGCAGCATTCCACTGGGGAGGAAGATACGGTCTGGACGGACTGATATGGGATTATAAAGGATATGCAGGTTTTATTATTCAATATAAAGATATTACTGTTTATTTTTCCGGTGATACTTCTTATGATGAAAAGTTTTTTAAATATCTTGGTAATAAATATTCCATAGATATTGCGTTTATTCCGATTGGTCCCTGTATAGATTGCTATGAAACCGGTAAACCCGGCAGACATTTGTTTCCGGGAGGTGTTTTTTCGGTGCTTGATGATACTAAAACAAAAGTGTTGGTCCCGATTCATTTCGGAACTCTGTATGAAAAATCCGAACCTTTCGAACCAATACGCGTATTAAAAGAATTAATGGAAAAGCAACCTCAGTACAGCGACAGAATAAAAATTCTTGAAATCGGTGAACAGGTTATATTTAAATGAAAAATTTATTATTATAAACTTCTAAATATTATTTATTTAATTTTAACCGAAATTATCAAAATTGTTTTTTTCGAATTTAATTAATAAATTGTACTAATAATAATTAAAATTATATATTATGAAAAAATTACTTTTATTATTGCCTGTCCTGTTAGTTTCTCTGTTATTGTTGACAGGACAAAAGTATCCGGATGATGCAACTTTAATGTATAAAGTTGATGCCGGAGAAAAGTATTCGCAGTACTTACCGCTTGAATTAAATATTCCGTTAAATAAGTATCCCGCTTATGTTAGCTCACCTGTTGGAGTCTATGCCGTTGGTCCGAGCTTCAGAATCTGGCCCCATACTGCAACACAAAGTGAGGTAGTAGGATATTGCAATCCGAATGTATCTAATAAAATTATTGTCGGTTGGAACTCTTACGGTCCGTCTTTTTACGGTACTGGATTTGGTCTGTCAACCGATTATGGCTTAACCTGGACGGGTAACTCTACTTTACCCGGACTCGTTGCAAACAGCGGCGACCCGTCAGTGGTTGTCTCCAGTAACGGTACCATTTTTATGAATGCTATCGGTGCTACAACGAGTCAGCAGGTTGTTACATGGAGTACAGATAACGGTATAACATGGGCTCCTTATGTGATTGCATCGTCAATATCTTCGAGCGTTGCCGACAAAAACCATATGACGATAGATGATATGTCAACCAGTCCGTATTATAATAATCTCTATCTTTCGTATACGGATTTTTCAGCAACAAGTCGTCCGTTAAAGTACGCGAGGTCAACGAACCTTGGTGTCAACTGGGATGCCTCACAATTGATTTCATCAACTCTTGGCTGGGCATTTCAGGGTGTGAATCTGCATACGGGTCCAAACGGCGAAGTTTATATAGTATGGTCTACAAGACAAACTGCATCACCTTATACTGAAAAATTTGTCGGATTTGCAAAATCGACTAACGGTGGGGCTAACTTCCAGTTCGTTAATGAAACTGCAGTTCCTGTTAACGGAATAAGAGGTAATCTGAAAACAACATCTGTCAGAGTTAATAGTTTCCCCTGGATGGCAGTAGATAAAACAGGAGGTCCTTTTAACGGGTACATTTATGTCACCTGGACACAAAAGCAGCTTGCCCCTGCAGGCAACGACCCGGATATTTGCTTCGCTCGCTCGACAAACGGAGGAGTTAACTGGGATCCTGTTGTTAGAGTCAACGATGATGCCTTGAATAACGGCAAAGATCAATGGTTTTCAAATATCTGCGTTGATGGTTTTGGCGGAATTAATATCATCTTTTATGACAGCCGGAATGCTCCGAATAATGATTCAACAGAAGTTTATGTCGCTCGCTCCATTGACGGTGGTCTGACTTTTACAAATATAAATGTCAGCGGACATAAATTTTATCCGAAACCTATTTCAGGTCTGGCAGGCGGTTATTACGGCGATTATATAGGGATTACCGCAAGCGGTAATAGAGTTTGGCCCTTATGGATGGATGACTATTCGGGAGTATATCAATGCTGGACTTCCCCAATTGATTTAGGTCCGGGTATAATGCATACTCCTCTGGGTAATACACAACAGATTTCAGGCAATTTACCAGTTAACTGTGTTATTACTCCCGCAGGTTCAGGTATTATTCCGTCTGCAACTAAATTGTTTTTTACAAATAGTCCGACATCGTTTACGGATAGTGTTGTGATGTCAAATACAGGCGGGAATAACTGGACTGCTAATTTAACATTATCGGGTGCAGGCACTTACAGATATTATATCATTACATCCGATAGCTTGAACAGAATTGCAACTAATCCCGGAGGTGCACCTGCAAATTATAATTCTTTCATTGCAACAAATAACGATACCACAAAACCTGTAATTACTCATACCCCGATTACACAATGTCCGAAAATAAACTGGCCTGCTTCGGTAAACTGCACAGCATCCGACCTGTTCGACATTGATTCCGTTTGGGTGGCATGGTACAAGAACAGCACTTCATCAGAACGGAAGAGATTTAATCTTTCGAAAGTTACCGACGGTTCAAGCAGCTGGACAGGTGTATTTAATTCTGATACATCACAGGTAATTCCCGGAGACTCGATTGCATACAGAGTTATTGCAAGAGATGCTTCGACACAGCATAATATGGACTCAACCGGTCTTTACTGGTTCAAAATAGTAAATCAGGTTACTGTTTGTATAGGTACAGGTACTACGGCAATCGGATGGCCGTTTTACACTTTTTATATGGATTCCAGAACAGATATGTTGTATTTAGCGTCAGAAATTAATGTACCGTCCGGATATATTCAGAAAATCGGATATACAGTCGTAACTGCAGCGTCACAACCTATGGAAGGATTTAAAATCAAAATGCAAAACACTACGGCTGCAACTATTACAGCATTTACAACTGCCGGATGGACCGATGTTTATTCGGCAACCTACACAATACCCGGAACAGGTTTACAATACATAGACTTACAAACACCGTTTTATTACAATGGAACAAATCTATTAATAGAAATATGTTTTAATAATGCAAGTTATACATCGAATACAACTGTAAACGGCACTGCAATTACGCCGCAGAGGAATGTACACCAGCATTCGGATTTGTCAACAGGAGACGGATGCGTTGGTATTACATCTCCCGGTACAACATACACAACATTACCGAATATATGTATTGTAATCAATCCCGGACCGATGGGAATCACAAATTTGAATAACGAAATTCCGACTACTTACGCATTATCACAAAACTATCCGAACCCGTTCAATCCCATAACAAAGATTAATTTCGCACTACCGAAACAGGGCTTTGTTACAATGAAGATTTACGACGTACTCGGAAGGGAAGTCAAAACGCTTGTTAACGAAGTGAAAACACCAGGAAATTATATTGTTGAATTCAACGCAAACGAACTCGCAAGCGGAGTGTATTTCTATAAAATCGAAGTCAATGGCTTTGTCGATGTAAAGAAAATGATGCTGATAAAGTAATGAGTGGCAAGTAACTCGTAACACGTAACGAGTAACATAAGGGTTATCGTTGAAAAACGTTAACCCTTTTTTATTAATGTAGAATTAAGAATGCATAATTATAAAGAACTCTTCTATATTTTTTCATTATTAATTTTTAATTCTAAATTTATATGTCATATGTTATATGCAATATGTTATATGTTATATGTCATATATTATATATTATATGTTATATGTTATATGTTATATGTTATATATTATATGTCATATGTTATATGTCATATGTTAATCGTACTTTTTCCCGGTGTATAAAAAATTGTAGTTTTTTTTTCTTTTTTTTTCTATTATATTGTAAATATTAACTCATGCACAGAAAACAGGTGGGTTATGAAATTGTATTCGTAGTTATTAGAAGTTGATATTCCAATTTAAGTTAAGTACAAAAAGATAGAATTTAATGAAAAGTAAAAAGAAATATAGATACATCATTTATTTTCTTTTTGTTTTCATTTTTATTTGTAAAGAAACATCGTTTTCGCAGTGGTATAGTGTAGAAAACGGCAGTGCCGGAATGGTACTTGAGATTTCATTCAAAGACGAATTGACAGGATGGTATATTAGCGACCAGAAATATGTATATAAAACAACAAACGGAGGGATAAACTGGAAATGCTGCGATATTTATAATTATAGTATAGATAGTTTAGATGGTTTATATCCGCTTTTAACGTCAGGTGATACGATATGGGTAGGAGCAAACGGGGGAAGAATACTAAAATCTACTAACGGCGGAGAGTACTGGACATCTATTTACCTCGGTTCGGGTGCCCGGATATCGGGATTTTGTTTCATCCGTCAGAATCTGATTTATGCTACAAATAATAATTATCTTATAAAAAGTACGAATGGAGGTTTAAACTGGGTTACAATTTACGCTTTCAATATTTCCGGATATTTAGATTTTATAAACGACAGTATTGGTTACTACAAGGAACACCGTATCATAAAGAAGTCAACGAATTACGGATATAATTGGTACAATATTTATATTGACCCTGATTCTATGAATATGTTTTTCAGTTATATGAAATTCATAGATGAGTCATTAGGATTTTTGGTGAAAAAGACATCAGATCTTTTTAGAACTACAGATGGAGGAATCAGTTGGGAATTTACATTATCAAGCAAAACAAAAGATATAATATTTATAAATGATAGTACAGGATATATGATTGGCGGTTGGGGATGGGACCGTTTTTATAAAACAACAAACAGAGGTCTTATATGGGATTCGCTTTTTACGTATAATTCAATAAATTATAACGGTAAATTTAGAGAATTCAGAGATCTTTCAATAATAGGAAATACATTTTATATAGCGGCGAAGGGAGGCGGAGGTGTTTTAAAATCGACGAATTATGGATATAATTGGATTGATTTATCGCCTTTTTTTACAACGGAATTTTTTTTCAATTCAATTTCCTTTGCGAACTCGCAAACGGGATTTGTTGGAGGAAGTCAAATGTTTCTTTTTAAAACTACAAATTCAGGAAACAACTGGTTAATTGACAGTTGTTCGGGAATAAAGCCAAGTAATTATATATATGAAAGTAGATACATCAAGGAAATTCAATTTGTAAACGAAAACACCGGTTGGATTCTAATAGATAGGGATTCGGGATTGTATAAAACAACAAACAGAGGAAATAACTGGATATATAAAAACTTAAAAATGGGTAAAACAAGAGGGATGTTTTTCCAAAATGAAAATGTAGGTTTCTTATTATGCGATACGAATTTTCCCGGATATGGTTATAAATGTGCTCTTTATAAAACCACGAATTCAGGAGATGAATTTAAATTTGTTAGTATTATAAATGGCTCATTAACAGGTATAATTTTTTATGATTCCCTTTATGGTTATATTACATGTGATAATTTATTTCAGGGACCGAACTTATATAAAACCACCGATGGAGGAAACAACTGGCAGGAAATATGGGTGCCTTTTATGATTCGTGAAATGTCTCTTGTAGACAGAGAAGTAGCTTATATAGCAACTGATTTTAAAGGAATATTTAAAACGACAAATGGTGGGAATACCTGGGATACGTCCTTATATTTGAACATAAGTTGTTCAAGTGTATTTTTTGTAAACAGAGATACAGGATTTGCAACAAATTACTATAAAAATATATATTATACTACGAACGGTGGATTGAACTGGACTTATAATAATTTAGGTACTTTTTATTCAGAATTAAGAAAAATATATATTATCCCCCGAACTAATATCGGGTTTACAGTCGGTGAATATGGTAAGATATACCGTACAAATAATCTTGGTGGAATCGTAGGAATAAATTCAAATATTATAAGTATCCCCGATAAATATA
>VGWA01000100.1 GCA_016873795.1 Ignavibacteria bacterium | reverse complement strand
TATTTTTTCAACAGACCAGAAAATTATGTTGTAACCGAATCTTAATCCGTATGATGGTATGCCTGTCTCGGAATATTCCGGATGTATCTGGTAAATGTAACTCAAAGGCGGAAGCGTTATGTATCCAATTATCAAAATGATGCATGTTACTATCCATCCGGATAATGGTCCGGTTATCCCTATATCGAAAAGTGATTTCCTCGACTGTGTCGGTGATTTCATTTTAATTAACGCTCCCATTGTTCCGAAAGGATTGAATTCGAGAAACGGGAAAGGTATATAATAGGGGAGTGAAACGGGTATCTTGTGTATGCGTGCGGCAAGATAATGACCGAATTCATGTGCGGTTATCACTGATAATATTAATAGTGAATATGTCAGTCCCAGCGAAAAATTTTCAAGCTGGTAAGGGTCGCGGTTTAACCAGAACACTCCCGCCGTTGTTGTCGTCAAAAAAGTCAGCAGGAATAAACCGATGTTAATAAGATAAGAATATTTTTTTTTCTCTTTGATTTTCGGCTCGGTGTATCTAAAGGTATAATTATCCTGACCTGAGGTTGAATATTTTTCTTCCATAATAGCAAAATAAATTGATTGAAATTTAAAATCAATTTTGTAAATTTTCAACATTAATTGATTTTTAATTGTTGCAGTAATATATGAACAACGGAAATAACGGCGAAATCCCCGTAAAAAAAGCACCACTCGGCGGTGTGAACCCTCTGCTTATGATTATTCTTGTTCTTCTTACCGTGTTTTTTACTTATCAGATACTCGGAGGCATTATAGGTTTAATCGTTTCAGGCACCGAACGTGATGTTAATTATATGAGACTTGCCATAACATTTGCTCAGTATATGTTTATACTCGCACCTGTCTTGTTTTTGAATATGCTACAGGGAAATAACGTAAAGACCGCATTCCGGTTGAGAATGCCCGTTATTCCGGTTTTCATCCTCGCCGCCGCGGGAATAATAGTTTTGCAGCCGTTTCTTCAGATGTTTATGTATTACCAGAATGAAATTATTTTAAATATGCCGTTCGGTTCGGAGTACGTTCGGAAAGTAAAGGAATTTATAGATATACTCGAAAAAGAAACTCTTAAAATCGTAACTTCTTATTCCCTATTGGAATTTATTGTCGTTACGTTTGTAGTCGCTGTTACTCCTGCTGTCTGCGAGGAATTTATGTTCAGAGGAATAATATTGACTAATTTTGAGAAGATTACAAAAATATGGAAAGCTTTTCTGTTTACAGGACTCATTTTTGCTGTTTTCCATTTTCATCCCTTTAATCTGATTCCTTTGATTCTGCTTGGATTCTATCTGGCGTTTGTTACTTATTACAGCCGAAGTATATTTACGGCGATTTTTGTTCATTTCCTGAATAATCTGATTTCTGCTCTGGCTGTCTATGTTTACGGCAGGGAAATTCTGGAGAGCAGCCCTATGTCAGCTTCAGAACACCTTCAGCTTATTTCGGCAGGTGTAATTTCATTTGCATTATTTATTTTAATTATAATTGCTATCATAAGATTATTTAATAAGTCCGCTTCAAATGTCTGAACTGAAAAAAAGAATACTAATAAGTATTGCAGGTGTTCCGGTAATTTTGTTTTTAATCTGTATGTCGGGCTGGTATTTTTTTGCACTGACCTTGCTGTTGCAAACGTTGTGCCTTCTTGAATTTTATTACTTATTCGAAAACAAAAATTACAGTCCCGTAAAATATTTTGCTGTGCTCGGCTCGCTACTGATGTCACTTTTCGTTTTTATCAGACAACCTTACCATTTTGCTTATATACTGATTTTTTTTATCGTCTTGATTTTTGCCGAGATCTTCAGAAACAAAGAAAAAAGAAACCCCCTGAATCCAGCAATTAACATATTCGGATTTTTTTATGTTACTCTTCCTTTTATACTTCTAAACGAACTGGCTTCTTATTATTATGGGAATCTTGTTCTTTACATCATCGTAGTAATCTGGATATGCGATATTACGGCATTCTTCGGAGGAAAATATCTCGGCAAACATAAACTTTCGGAAATCAGTCCGAATAAAACTATAGAAGGCGCCGTATCGGGATTGTTGTTTTCGTTAATTGCATCACTCGCAGTACAGCAGTTATTCTACAACTCATTGAATTTGTATGATGCCGTTATTATAGGATTAATTATAGGCATAACGGGTCAGGCGGGAGATTTATTCGAGTCTATGCTGAAAAGATTCGGCGGCGTAAAGGATTCTTCATCCGTTATTCCCGGACACGGAGGCGTGCTTGACAGATTCGATAATCTGATTTTCTCCGCACCGGTTGTTTATGTTTATTTTAATTTTTTTAAAATCAATTTATGATCTTGTTTGTTAAAAGTGATTTTATCTTTTGAAAAATGTAAGTTCAAAAATGAATTTTAAAAATAATTTTTTTTGTTTATTATTACAAAAACATGAAAATAGTATATGCCGAAGAGAAAAGAAACTAAAAGAATTACTCGGGCATCGAAACGGATTAAAAATAATTTCAAAAAACCGCTTGAGTTAATGGAATTCGAATATAACGACGACGAAATCGGATTGAAGTTTATTGAAGAAGCAAAGGATGAACCGGTTGATATTGAAGATGATAATGAATTTATTGAGGATGTGAAAAAATTCGAAAATAAACATAAACAGTCCAGACTGATAAAAGTAATTGATGTAATCGGGCAAAAAAAAATAAAAAGATTTTCGGAAATCGACAGAAAGAACCTGAAGAAAGAACTGCTGTCGGTTCTCGCTCTGCTCGAAAAGAAAAATATTTTTGTGCATTTCCGGCGTGAATATGACGATGTTGTGAAATATCGGTTCGTTACCGAAGAAATATTGAACGAAGATATTGAGTTTAAAAAGAGAAATAAAAATCACGTAAATTTCATTTATGAAGATTATCATCCGAAATTAACCGAAGACGAAGAAGAATAAATACCGATAAATTTTTACTAATTAAATAAAATATTATGCCTGTCTTAATGTTAGTCCGCCACGGACAATCCCAGTGGAATCTTGAAAACAGATTTACCGGCTGGATAGATATTGACCTTTCTGAACAGGGTGTCAGAGAAGCACGGGAAGCCGGAGAAAAATTGAAAGGATATAAATTTGACGTTGCGTTTACTTCGGATTTAATCAGAGCGCAGAGAACTCTCGATATTATACTCGATATAATCGGACGCGATAATATCCCCGTCTATAAAGATAAAGCACTGAACGAAAGAATGTACGGAGACTTGCAGGGCTTGAATAAAGACGAAACAAGACAAAAATACGGAGCCGAACAGGTAAAATTATGGAGAAGAAGTTTTGACGTCGCTCCTCCTAACGGAGAAAGTCTGAAAAATACTGCCGAAAGAGTTATACCGTATTATGAAAAATATATCGTTCCGGAACTAAAAGCCGGCAAAAATGTCCTGGTCTCTGCTCACGGAAATTCCCTGAGAGCCCTGCTGATGTATCTGGAAAATCTTACAAAAGAACAAATTGTCGAAACTGAAATTCCTACCGGATTTCCGAGAAAATATATCCTCGACGACAACCTTAATATTATTGAAGCAAAATATATTTAAATTTTGCCCCTCCCGAGAATTAAAAATATCATTTTCGATTTAGGCAATACTCTCGTATATTATGACTATTCCTATTTCTATGACGGCTTGTACAGACTGGAAAGGAATCTGAATCCGAATAAATTGAAAAGATTTTATCTCGAAAAAGACCTTGGCAATAAACTTTGCAAATCAAAACTCAAACATAAAAATTTTTTTAAAATACTTAAAAAGAAATTTGACCTCAAAACGGGATATTCGGATTTTACTCGCCTCTATTGCGATATATTCTGGGAAAATACGAATATGAAAAATCTGCTGGAAAAATTATCAAAAAATAAAAAATGTAAACTTTTTCTCCTTTCAAATACGGATCCGAAACATATCAAATTCGTCGATAAAAATTTTCCGTATATCTCACTCCTTAAAAAAAGAGTTCTGTCCTTCAAAACCGGAATGATAAAACCCGACAGGAAAATATTCATATATACACTGAATAAATATAAACTGCTCCCGGAAGAGACTCTCCTTATAGATGACCTTAAAAAGAATGTAGTTTCAGCAAGAAGTCTGGGTATCAATTCCATCCATTATACAACGCACAGAAGTTTTCTTAAGCAGTTCGGTAAATATATTATATAACTGCACTGATTATTTCAATAAAATCATTGATTTCACTTCGGAAAATCCGTCGCATTCCAGTTTGTAAAAATAAACTCCGCTTGAAAGATTACCGGCTTTGAATTCCAGAGTGTGTGTTCCTCCCTGCTTCATTTCGCTTATGAGTGTTTGTATTTCCCTTCCCGTTATGTCGAAGATTTTTAAAGTGATGAATTTGTCTTTCGGTATCGAGAAAGTAATTCTTGTAACGGGATTAAATGGATTTGGAAAATTTTGTGAGAGGAAATAATCTGACGGAACAGGTATTCTGACCGGATTTGAATTTGAAATTGTTGTATCCGTATAAATGTATACTCCTCCGTTTGTTGTACCGCTTACTGCAAGAAGTATTTTATTCTGGAAAGACAACAGTCTGTTGGAACTATATGTTACATTAAAGTTGACGAAACTTGTTCCTCCGTCAGTTGACCTGAAAACACCGCCGTTTCCTGCAGTGTAAAAATTTCCGATTAAATCAATGCATATTCCCCTTTGTGCTCCTGCAAAATTGTAAACGACAGTCCAGTTTGCTCCGTTGTTTGTAGATTTCGATAACGGGTATCCCGTCGATGTTGATACAGTGTATACGTCTCCGTTGTTTGCCTGTGTCATGTCGTAATGATTTATCGGATTTGTATTGGCACTCCAGGTTAGTCCTGCATCTGTCGAATAGTAGAAACCGTTGTTTGTTCCCGCACCTGAACCGCAAGCATAGACTATGTTTGAATTGAATCTGTCAACTTTAATCATAACGACGGTTACTCCCTGAATTCCCGAATCAGGAAAAGTTGCACCGTAATCTGTGCTTCTGTAAACTCCGCCGTTTGTCGTACCGGCATAGATGTATCCGTTTTTTCCGCAGCAGATGGACTGCAATGACCTTCCGTTGAAAGCACTCGTAGGAAGTTGAGTCCAGTTCAAACCGCCGTTTGTTGTTTTGAACATACCGTTAGACTGATTCGGTATGTAAATATTCAGCATTGAATCCACATCTATGTTTAATGCATTGCTCGGGGTGCCGAGAAAAATTGTGTCCCAGTTTTCTCCCCCGTCGGATGAACGGTAAATGTTTTTGGGACTTATGCTTGCTGCATAGATGTTATTCTGTATATCACGCGCAAAACCGTACATCGAATTCGCAGGTAATTTTACTACCCACGTTTGCGAAAAACAAAATGACGTCAAAACAGACATCACGAAAAAGATAATAATGATTTTTTTCATGATAGTGCTTTTTAAATTTTTTAATATGTTTGTTTGTTTGTATTTTATGCAAAATAAACTTAAAATTCAATATTAAATATTTTATAGTTTTTTTTGAATATAAGTGATAAATTAATTTGACTATATTTGAACGCTAATTAAATTAAATTATATAATGAAAAAAATTATTGTTCTTGTGCTTATCTTATCCTTTTTTAACGGATATTTGTTGTCTCAGGATATTAAAGGTTCGTATTACTGTTCGATGAAGAAAAGTTCCGCTCCGGATTCCTACCGGGAGTATTTCCTTTCAACCAATAATCCGAAACATTCGTATGATGTCTTGAATTATAAGTTGAATCTCGATATCTGGAATTGCTTCGTAAGTCCGTATCCTAAATCGTTCACGGCAACAAATCATATTACCCTCAGAGTGGATTCAGTATTAAATAATATTAAACTGAATGCTGTAAATACATCTCTCGTTATAGATTCGGTCAAACTGCTTGCAGGTACGCCTCTTACAATTTCACATTCATCGAATATTTTGACTGTGAATCTTGACAGGTCTTATAATCCCGGAGAGATTGTGGATATAATTATTTATTACAGACATAACAATGTAGCAGACCAGGGATTTTATGTTTATAACGGAATGGTTTTCACGGATTGTGAGCCGGAAGGCGCCAGGAAATGGTTCCCGTGCTGGGATAGACCTTCCGATAAAGCTACAGTCGATATAACTGTAAAGACCCCTTCTAACGTTAAACTCGGCTCGAACGGAAGACTGCAGGATTCGACAAAGACAGGCGATACTATATATTACAGGTGGGTCAGTGCCGACCCTGTGGCTACTTATATTACCGTTTTAACGGGAAGAGTAAATTACGGTCTCGATATAGTGTACTGGCACAGATTATCGAATCCTGCTGACAGCATACCGATAAGATTATATTATAATCCGGGTGAGAATTATACAAATATTAAGAATCTTATGATTCCGATGCATACTTACCTGTCACAGAAATACAGCGAATATCCTTTTGAAAAGAACGGCTTTGCAACTATTATGTCGGGTGCGGGATTTACGTGGGGAGGAATGGAAAATCAAACTTTGACATCTTTGTGTCCGAACTGCTGGAGCGAGATGACGGTCTTACATGAGTGCGCCCACCAGTGGTTTGGTGATATGATAACATGCGGTACATGGGCGGATATCTGGCTGAATGAAGGATTTGCTACTTTTTCAGAAGCAATATGGAAAGAAAGAACAGGTGGATATACGGCATATAAAACCGAAATCAACTCCGATGCAAATACTTATTTAAACAATAATCCCGGATGGGCAATATCAGTACCCGACTGGGCAGTTAATACTCCGTCAAACTCCGTGTTGTTTAATTATGCGATAACATATTGCAAAGGTTCGTGTGTCTTACATTTATTGAGATATGTACTGGGTGATACCTTGTTTTTTAACACGATTTATAATTATGCTACGGATACTGTAAATTTCAGGTACAAATCGGCTGTAATTCCTGATTTTGTAACGAAAGTGAATCAGGAAACAGGACAGGATTTGAACTGGTTTTTCAATCAGTGGATTTATCAGCCTAATCATCCTGTCTATGCCAATTCATATAATATAACAGACCTCGGCGGCGAGAACTGGAGAATTAATTTTGTTGCCAAACAGACTCAGACTAATACAATACCGTTTTATAAAATGCCTGTCGAAATCAAATTCAGTTTCAGTACAGGTTCCGATACGACAGTAAGAGTAATGAACGATGTTAATAATCAATTGTTCAGTTTCTATTTTAACCGGCAGCCGACTTCTGTTGTGTTCGACCCGGGTAATATGATAGTCCTTAAACAGGCAACTTTAATTATGTCAACAGGCGAAAATAATTTGCAACTTCCCGGTAAATTCGAATTGAAACAAAATTCTCCGAATCCCTTTAATCCGGTTACGTTAATTGAGTTTTCGATTCCGAATAACTCCAGTGTAAAGTTGACATTATACGATGTTCTCGGAAAAGAAATTACAACTCTCATCAACGATTACAGAACTGCGGGAAAGTACTCGGAAAACTTTAACGCTATGAAACTGTCGTCCGGTGTTTATTTCTATGTGCTCGAAGCAGGAGACTTCAGGGATGTAAAGAAAATGACACTGTTAAAATAAATTGGATATTGTAAATAAAAAGCGGAAATGAAATTATTTCATCTCCGCTTTTTTTTTAAAATTTTTTTCGATTATCTTAAAAGAACCATTCTTTTTATATCGGTAAATTCATCGGTGGAAAGTCTGTAAAAATATACTCCGCTGGAGAGGTTCGATGCGTTGAAATCTATACTGTAATAACCTGCCTCTTTTATTTCGTTTACGGGTGATGATATTTCCTTTCCGAGTATGTCGTATATTTTTAATGTTACGAATTTTTGTTTGGGTAACGTGAAGTTTATCTTTGTAACAGGATTAAAAGGATTTGGATAATTTTGCGAGAGT
>VGWA01000099.1 GCA_016873795.1 Ignavibacteria bacterium | reverse complement strand
AAACTTTATAATTTTTTTATGTATATGTATTATCAATATATTATAAAGCTATATCCAACCCCTTAATTTGCATGCTTCCGCTACTCTGGCAACCCCTACTATCATTGCAGCTAAACGCGGATGTACTCTTTTCTCTTTCATAGCTTCTATTACTGACCAAAATGCCTTCGTTATCTTCTGGTCTAAACGGCTGTGTACTGTATCTTCCGGCCAGAAATATGAATATTTATCCTGTACCATCTCAAAATATGAAACAATAACTCCGCCGGCACTCGATAATATATCGGGTAGTACTATTTTATTGTTTTTATATAATATTATATCTGCCTCGGGCGTTGTTGGTCCGTTGGCTAATTCACATATGATCCTCGCTCTTATTCTATCGGCATTATTTTCGTTGATTGCATTTTCAAGTGCTGCAGGGTATAATATATCTGCTTCTGTTTCCAGAACTTCTTCCTTTTTGATGTTTGTACTTCCCGGAAAATTGTTGACATTACCGTTCTTTAATTTATAAACCACTAATTCTTTGGGATTTAAACCATCAGGATTATATATACCGCCTTTCGAATCGGATACTGCAATTAATTTACCTCCACCGATGATTTCCTGATGTAATAATGCAGCCCTCTGACCTGCATTTCCAAAACCCTGTATTACATAGGTTCCTTTCGAATTGACTCCGAAATGCTTACATGCTTCCCTTACAGTGTAAACTCCTCCTCTTGCTGTTGCGTCTCTTCTGCCTTCTGTTCCGCCAACCTGAAGCGGTTTGTCTGTAAAAACACCTGGTTGGTGTTTCCTCGTTATTGTTTCGTATTCATCCATCATCCATACCATTGTCTGCGGATTGGTGTAAACGTCGGGTGCAGGAATGTCTTTCTCTGGACCTATGAAATCAGCTGCCGCCCTGACGTAATTTCTTGCTATATTTTCAAGTTCTTCTGCTGATAATTTCTTCGGGTCGCAAATTACCCCTCCTTTTCCTCCGCCCAAGGGTAAATCGGCAATTGCTGTTTTCCATGTCATCCAGCACGCTAAAGCCCTGACCGTATCAACTGTCTCGTCTTGATGGAACCTTATCCCGCCTTTTGCCGGTCCTCTCGCCGTGTTGTAATGTATCCTGTATCCGTGAAATATCTTAATGGATTTATTGTCCATTTTCACCGGTATTGTGAATTTGTACTCTCTTTGAGGCCATAAGAGTAATTCTGTTGTATTTGAATCAAGCTTTAAAAGCACCGAAGCTTCCAGAACTTGCTTTTGTGCTACTTCAAATGAATTATAAGACATCATTTTTTCCCTGACTTCCTTTCTTTTCTTGTTTTTTTTGTTTCTTTTTTTTCCGCTTCATCCTCGTACGTAATCCTGTACCAGCAGTTCCTGCACATTAAAAATCTGTCTACACTTAGCAGCACCTGTTCCCATGAACTTAACTTATGATTGCAATGGGGACAGTTAGTTATTGAATTTTCAGTATTTTTTTTATTGTCGTTCATTTTTATTCCTGTTGCTTAACGATTATTCCGCAGTTGTTATGAGCATTCATTTTAATAATTAAAGGTTTGTTTAACCTTATGTGTTTTACGTAATTTTTTTCCTCTTCGCATTTTTGTTCTAAAATCCAGTTCCAGTCAAGAAAATTATTTTCGTTTTCCTCATTAACAGTGAAATATCCAATCATAAAAGATGTCAGATTCTGAAAGAAATGAGAACCCTGAGAAGGTGAAACATAAAAATCTTTCATACCGGCTTCGATTATGGTCCTTGCACCGGCTATTTGTGACCATGTGACCGGTATTCCTAACCATGGGTCCATTGTTCCCCATCTTCCTACTCCTATTAAAAGATACGGGATATTGTTCTCTGTCAACTTGGAATTGAAATGGCTTACTTCTGCTGCTACCTCTTTGCTCTTTCCTCTGTCAAATTTATTGTAATCCACGTATACTATATCGTAAATATTTTTTATTATTCCGTTACCCATAACTCCACTGCTCTTGCATAGTACCTTTTCTTTTTCCACATCATCGATTTTCAGGGCTTCAATCTCCTGGCTTATCACTAAGGGTCTCATTTGCAAAACTGCGAACTGCTTTAAATTACTGTCTTTTGGTGTCATGTTTACTGCGAACTCTATTTCTACAGGTGTCCCCATTCCCCAGCTTCCCATATCAAGCAGTAAATCAAGAATTTGAGCTAACGGAAATAATTTGTGTTTAAGTACCGGTGAAAATGTTACAAGCCTGATTCCCTCGTATGAAAGTCCGTCGTATATTCTGTCATTCTCCGGAGAATATGTGGAACCCGCATACTTAAGCGTTCCGTCTTTTTCTGCCTCTGATATGTCGAATAATTTCGTAAATTCTTCCTGTATAATTTTATTCTTTTCCTGTTTTGTCTCTAAATCAAGAGCATAAAACTGCTGCTGATTCGTGCTTAATGCTTCTTTTGTCGAATGAAATTGTATTAAATGCTTCGGATATTTCGGACAGAAACGAACGGATTTACCTCCTTCAACTACCATTTTTCCTAATCCTAAAGCAAGTAAAACTATGCCGTCGTTGGGTTTCAGTGGAGGAATCGGATAAAAATTGTATGTTTTGGCTACACCTGAAAAATCCGGATAAAATCTGTTGCCGTGTTCGGAACCTACCATTTTCTGTATTATTACGGCCATCTTTTCCTCTTCAAGCCTGTATGTGGTTATCTTTATGTAATCTTTTGCATTTTTATAAAATGTCGATGCGTAAACAAGTTTTATTGTGTTGATTAATTCATATAACCTTAGAAACGGATTTTCGTTATTGTTGGGTATCATGTATGTTTCATATACCCCCGCAAAAGGATGATACTGTGAATCTTCCAGAAGACTCGAGGAACGAACCGAAAGAGGCTCGTTTACTAAATCGAGAAATGCTATCAAATCTCCTATGGCTTCTTCGGGAAATTTTTTTGCGTTTAGAAATCTTTTCTTAATTTCGCTGTCGTCCGTACATTTTAACGCAAAGTCTCTCAGGTTGTTTTCGTCAAGGAACTGGTCGAATATGTCAGTGCCGAGAACTACTGCAGGAGGAACGTCTATCCTGACTCCTTCGAATTTATCGCTTATTCCGTAGTTATTAATTAATATATTTAAAAAACTCAGCCCTCTTGCCTTTCCGCCGAGTGAACCGCCGCCTATCCTTGCAAATCCGTTCTTCGGATCGTATGTGTCTTTTTTGAAATCTGTTATCAGTCCTCTTTGTCTTATCCTTCTGTATTCCTGTAATGAGTATATCAGATAATTTCTTAACTCGTCAATCGATTCGTATTCGGTTACTTTTCTTGGCCTCAGTTTATCTGCAAGCCAGAATTCTGTTCTGGCTTTTAACCAGTTTGAAAAATGATTTCTTTCGGCATGATATTTGATTGATTCTTCCGGAATTACTCTCAGCTGTTCCTCTAAAGTCAGTAAGTCCGATGCTCTGCCGGTCTCTGTTCCGTCTTCAAGCCTGAAAATGAAATCACCAAAACTGAAATACTGTACCATGAACTGACGCAGTTCATTCAGGAGAATAGGGGATTCTTTGTATAAAAATGATGCTCCCACCTGATTTGCTTCTTTTTCGTTTTCGGGATTGGTCGACTGTAGTAATATCGGTATGTCGAAAACTCTTTTCTTTACCTCTTTTGCAAATTCTATCCCTGCCCTCGCATTTTGTTTTCCGCTCTTCATAAAATCGATATCGGATATTATTCCGAGTATGTATTCTTTGTATTTTTCAAAATATTCCCATGCTTCGTCGAATGTTTGACATAGTAATATTTTCGGACGGGCTCTCATCCTGAGATATTTGTGAGATAAATTTATTCCTTCCGAAATTAACCTCTTGGACTGATTCAATGTTTCTGTGTATATTATGGGAAGAAATGACGAATAAAATCTTATGTTGTCTTCAATGACAATTATTGATTGTACCCCCGCTATCTTTGTGTCATGCTCGACATTAAGCTTGTCTTCGAGGAATTTTATAATCCCGATTATCAGTCTGTAATCTCCCTGCCAGATGAATATTTTATCGAATACGCTTGTATCGTATCTGATGAGTATGTTGTTCAGTTCCCTGTTGTCAAATGATAATAAAACTATTGGGAGCGAACCGTTCTTTTCCCTCACAGCCTGTGCGAATTTTACCGGATGCATATCTTCCGTGTGAAGTGTCGTAATTACAAGATCAAACTTTTTTTCCTCTTCAAGCAGTGTAAGTGCTTCATGTGCACTTGAGACGCGTGTAATCTCCGGTGAGTGGCTCAAATGCAGTCCCTGATATTCGTTTCTGATTAATTCGTACAATCTTCCGTCTTCTTCAAAAAGATATAAATCATATAAACTCGAAACTAATAAAACGTCTCTTATCCTCTGTCTCATAAGGTTCTGAAAACCCTGAAACCTTTTTCCGTAACCGTGCTCTACCCATTGTGATTCTAATATATTCATTTCTGATATTACAAAATGTTAAAAAAAGAAATCATGTATCTGTTATAACAAAAATAATAAATATAATCGTTAAAAAAAAATCGGAATGTTTTTATACATTCCGATTTTTTAAATATTTTCCGCAAAGTATTATACAATACCTTGGTCTATCATAGCATCCGCTACTTTCAGGAATCCGGCTATGTTTGCACCGTTGACGTAATTTCCGGGCGTTCCGAATCTCTCGGCAGCCGTCAAACATGCATTGTGTATGCTCTTCATTATTATCTGTAACCGGTTGTCTACTTCCTCTCTCGTCCAGTTTAATCTCATGCTGTTTTGAGTCATCTCTAATCCGGATACCGATACACCGCCCGCGTTCGCCGCCTTGCCGGGTCCGTATAATATCTTGTTATCTAACAATATATTTACTCCTTCAATTGTCGTCGGCATGTTCGCGCCTTCCGATACTACGTAAACTCCGTTGTTGATTAAATTCTGTGCGTCCTTTGCGTTAATTTCGTTCTGAGTAGCCGACGGAAATGCACAGTCTGCTTTATGATTCCATAACGGATTATACTCGGCTTGTGGATCTATTACAAAATATTGAGCACCCTTGTATTTATCAGCGTATTCCTTTATCCTGCCTCTCTTTATGTTCTTTAATTGCTTTACATATGCTAATTTCTCTGCGTCTATTCCCGCTTCATCGTATATGTAACCGTTTGAATCCGATAATGTTACCGGCTTCCCGCCTAAATGAAGTATCTTCTCGGTTGCGAATTGTGCTACGTTCCCGCTGCCGGAAACTATACAGGTCTTTCCTTCTAATGTCTCTCCACGAGTGCTTAACATCTCTGCCGCAAAATATACCGCTCCGTAACCGGTTGCTTCCGGCCTGATTAAAGAACCCCCCCAGTTTAATCCCTTTCCTGTTAATACTCCCGTGAATTCGTTCCTTAACTTCTTGTAATGTCCGAATAAATATCCTATTTCTCTTGCACCTACTCCGATGTCACCCGCAGGTATGTCGCAGTTTGGTCCTATGTGCCGGTATAATTCATTCATGAAACTCTGACAAAACCTCATTACTTCATTGTCGCTCTTTCCTTTTGGATCGAAATCCGAACCGCCCTTTCCGCCGCCCATCGGTAACGTGGTTAAACTGTTCTTGAATACCTGCTCGAATGCAAGAAATTTTAAAATTCCGAGATTTACTGACGGGTGAAACCTTAATCCGCCTTTGTATGGTCCGATTGCACTGTTCATCTCTATCCTGAAACCCCTGTTTACATGGATTTCACCCTGGTCGTCTGCCCAGGGTACCCTGAACATGATTACCCTCTCCGGCTCGATGATTCGCTCAAGTATCTTGTAAGAACGGTATTCTGGATGCCTTTCCAGTACAAGCACTAATGACTCTACTACTTCGGTTACGGCTTGTAAAAATTCCGGCTGCGCCGGGTCTTTTTGCTTTACGGTCGCTATAATGTCGTTTACAATTGAAGACATACTCTGTTTTCCTTTCGTTATTTTTTATGTTAAGTTATTTTAAATATTTTTATTAATCTGTAAAACTAAATATATTTTTTTTTCAATACAATATAAATATTTGTAAATTTATCTGAATGTTTTTTTTAATTGCAGGAAATTATTTTTTTCTGAATACTTTTTCCGGATTCCGTTTTATTTGGATAGTACAGGATTTTCCTGTCTCTTTGGCAGGTGTATGTAATTTGTATCGATTTAATTGATTTACTTGGCTGAACTGAAATAAACTAAGCGAAATCTGAAACGAAAAATCATATATGTCTGTAATAACAAATACTGCTGTGTTTTTTTGTGACGTTGTTAATAAAATTTATTTTATTAAAACCATTTTTTTTGTATCGATTATCCTGTTGTCAATCTCAAGGGAATATAAATATACTCCTGAAGATAATTTTGATCCATCGTAGGTAATTTTCATAAAACCGGCATTAAAATGCATTGCATTTAAAATCACATCAATAAGTCTTCCGGTTATATCATAGATTTTTAATGACACTGCACCTGCTTTTTTTAATCCGAATTCTATAGTTGTAGTCGGATTAAAAGGATTAGGATAATTCTGTTTCAGAATATAATTTTCCGGAATTTCATTTTTCCATTCGGTAATTCCGGTTGATGAACCGTATGTGTATTTAAATATATAACCGAAATTCTGAACACACCATATAGTATCCGGATGCGTCATTTCAACATTCCATACACTCGAACCTCCGGTATTCTTTATTAACCAGCTTTGACTGCCGTCTGTAGTTCTCGCAGTATAACCGCTTCCCGCACCCAATACGCCGTTGTTGATGTCATACCAGTCTGTCGTAGTGTAATTATTGTTTCCGGGTGGAGTCACGGTCTCCCAGTTGTTACCTCCGTCTGTGGTTCTGAATAACCTTCCTGCATCACCGCATATGTATCCGGTGTTTGCATTTATCATTTTAATGCTCCATAAATTCCCGGGATTTGGATAAAAATTTTCTGCCCAATTGTCACCTCCGCTTGTTGTCTTGAATATTCTGCTGCCGGAAACATTATAAGTGATATAATAACCTGTGCTGGCATCAAGCATTGATGCCCACCTCGCTCCGTTATCCGTTGAACCGTAGTTTTGTGTTATCCAGCTCGTTCCTCCGTTTGTCGTTTTAAATAAATTTGACCCGCCGGAATATCCGAATATCCATCCTGTATTTGCATTTACAAAATGTACTCGCGTCAATGTTTGTGTGGGACTCGGAACATTTGTGACTTCTGTCCAGTTTTCGCCTCCGTTTGTTGTCTTTATTACTGCTGCATTTTGTCCGACTACCCACCCCGTATTCTCGTCTGCCATTGAAATTGACCTGTAATCTGCTCCGGCTGGTGTTGATTGTGTCCGCCATGTTATACCTCTGTCGGATGAAAATAAAATTGCATTGGATATTCCTGTCGTACCTCTGCCCGCTGCCCATACTTTTCCTGTTCCTGAATGATACTCAATATCATAAATATTTATGCTGTTCAGTACTTTAGATATCCCATACCAGTTTATACCGGAATTTGTCGATGCATTCAGTAACCCGTTTACACCGCCGGTAACCATAACTGTCCCGTTAATATCCATTGTGTTGGTTGCCAGACCGATTGTCTGCTGGGAATACTTGTATGGAATAGTCGTCCAGCTTGTTCCGTAATCGGTTGATTTGTATATGTTGTTTACATCGCCGAGTAAATAGATTTCGTCGGGACTTTTTCTTCCGAATATTCTTGTTTCGGTAGCCGTAACAGAAACCGTTGGTATATTCCATGAAGTACCGCCGTTTGTTGTGTATTTTACATATCCTGATGCACCTGTGACAAATCCTGTATTCGCATCAAAGAAATATATTCCGTAAATAATGGGAGAAGTTGAACCCGTATTTATCGCAGTCCAGCTGTTACCTCCGTTTGTTGACCTGTATATATTCCCGCCCGTTGAACCCATATATACAATGTTTGCATCAAGTGCAAAAA
>VGWA01000098.1 GCA_016873795.1 Ignavibacteria bacterium | reverse complement strand
ACCTCGGAAGGGGAGTGAATTTTCCTATCGCTCTCGAAGGCGCCCTGAAATTAAAAGAAATTTCCTATATACACGCTGAAGGATATCCGGCTGCAGAGATGAAACACGGTCCTATTGCTCTGATTGACGAAAATATGCCCGTCGTCTTTATAGCTCCTAAAGATAAAGCGTATGATAAAATTATCTCTAATATCGAAGAAGTTCGTGCAAGAAAAGGAAAAATTATTACTATCGCTAATGAAGATGATACTAATATTAATAACTATTCGGACTACGTTCTCCGCGTACCAAACGAAACAAGCCTTTTTGCCCCTATTCTGAACGTGATTCCCTTGCAGTTCCTGTCATACTATATCGCCGTTGCAAGAAATTGCGACGTCGATCAGCCCCGTAACCTCGCCAAAAGCGTCACGGTGGAATAACTCACTATACCATTCCCTTTTCCCTCTTTTCTATTTCCTCTTTTCTCTTTTCTCTTTGCTATTTCCTATTTCCTATTTCCTATTTGCTATTTGCTTTTTCCTCTTTCCTTTTTGCTATTTCCTATTTGCTATTTCCTATTTGCTCTTTGCTATTTCCTATTTACTATTTACTATTTACTATTTGCTATTTCCTATTTCCTATTTGCTATTTGTTATTTCCTATTTGCTATATGCCACATGTTATATGCTAAGGCATCGCATATGTCGTCTTGAATGTATCGACTAAATTCTGATACGTGGTTACTATATCTACTTCTACCGTTGTTCCCTGAGGTATTCCGTAAACGAATTGACACGGCCAGAATATTCCTATCCTGTAAAATAATATCGGTGTGCTCCCGCTTACATTATATTTTATTAATCTCTTTATACTGGAAAATGTTCCGTTAACAAAAATTTTAAAACCAAGATATCCAACCCCTGGCTTAAAATATAAATACGCTTCGTAACTGGATTTTGTTTTATTAAATAATTTTGTGCCAAAAAAATTTATTTTTTTATTTTTCCAATAATCAAATGTGTTATAATATTCCATACAGCCGGTAAAACCTGCAAAATTTGCATTTATGCTTGTAACTGTAATTGTGTCGCCTTCAAAAAAGCTTGTTTGTACCCATTTGTCTCCGACACTTGCAGGATACTTTATCCAGAGTTCTGGTGTTGGAAATATGTATACTGTAGTATCTCCGTATGCATGACAGTATAAACCGTCGGAATGGTTTTTTACACTCCAGAAATGACTGTATCCTTCCCATTGCCAGTCGTAACATGTTACTCCGTTTATGTCTCTTGTCCTTGTTATGTTAACTTGAGATGTGTCTGTAATTGCCTGTGAGGAATCAATAAATCTCCAGTAGTTTCCTACTGCAAGAGGACTAATCTCCAGATTGTCTCCCTTCATTGTGTCTGCAACAAGCCGGACTATACCTTGGCAGAAAGAATCCGGCAATATGTAGTCTTTATTGTTCCAGGAAAGTGTCGCAACTACATTATTGTTATCCAGACCCTGAATCGGATTTCCGTTCTGGTCAGTGATGTTCAGTGTACCGTCTGCTGAGTCTTTTCTGCCCTGAACACCCCCTATCTGCCCCGTCGTGTTAATCTGTGTGATTTGCGGTCCGGGACTCACAGGGCTGTCGCTCTTGCTGCAGCCGAAATAATAGAGCGGTACAAATATTAATGACAAAACCACCAGTAAGTGAATAAGCGAAATAAGCTTTTTCTCTTTTGTTCCCATAGCTTTATATTTTTAATTTAGAAAGATTAATGTTTTTTTTATTTAGTACTTAATTACTAAAAAATATATCTCTTTCTTAAATCACTTTACAAGTATCATCTTCTTAGTCTCCGAAAAATTATTGGTGACTAACTTGTAATAATAAATACCGCTTGGAAATATGCTTGCATCGAATTGGTATTCGTATACACCTGGCATCTGATATTCATTGACTAATGTCGAAATTTCCTTCCCTAATATATCGTAGATTTTTAAAGTTACGAAATTGCTTTTTGAAGTCTCGTATCTGATGTTCGTCGTCGGATTGAATGGATTCGGATAGTTCTGATGTAATTTGTATTCTACCGGATTTGTTTCTTCTGTTATTAATGTTGAAGTCGGACTTAATTGAACGTTTAATATTGTCGTTGAGTCTTTCTGAACGTATACATTTGAAATTGTCTTTGTTATGTAATTTGGTGCAGAAAAACTTAAAGTGTATGTCCCGTTGGAAATGTATCTGTGATAATCACCGATTAATGAATCTGAATTTATCCATGTGCTGTCTGCTATCTCCTTCCCGTTTACACGTACCTTTGCCTTAACCGGCAACCCTGTTACTGAATCGGTTATGATTCCGCGGATACCATATAGACTTTCCTGTATGTAATTTAAAAACGATTTGAAATTATAATTCCAGTAATTTGGCAGCGTGGAACCTGCAGGTGCTTTCGTGCTCGATATTTCATTCGTTATCTCACGACTGCCTCTGAAATATGTCATGTAATCCTGCCTTCCGCCTGTAATCCTGTACCAGGAAAATCCGTTTACTATACCGGGAATATTAGGATATCCCAATAAGTCTGTCATATAAGATGGATTTATGCTGTGTACCGTATCGACAAATCTTCTTGATACGTGTATGAACCAGTCATCATCGGGATGTAAACGCCCCCATGTATCCCAGGGATAATTCAATACCTGTGCTCCGCCGTGAAAATTCATCGAAAGCGAAAAATTAAATAAAGTGGCAATATTCATAAATGCTATCGTCTCCGGCTGCCACGTACCCCCGGGATTCGGTCCTGCTGCAGGGTCGGGGAAATTCCTGTTCAAATCCTTGTTGTTTGCGTTGTTTCTTATAGCACCCGAAACCGTGTTGTTGCCGCCGTGATACGTGCCGTCTGGATTTGCCAGCGGATTTATCCAGATTTCTACGTTGTTTAATAAATAAGTTATCTTCGGATTGACCCCGTATCCTTTGCATAACGTGTCTATTAACCGTAACATTAATACATATGCGGTTATCTCATCTCCGTGCATCGAGGATGTGTACATAAATCTCGGCTTGTCTTTCCTTATGCTTACACTATCGGTTACTTTTGCAAATAATAACCTTCGTCCCTGTACCGTTCCCCCTATGTCTACTATCTGACATATATTCGGAAAAGTCGTGCCGAATTGATTCATCATACTCGTGTATCCGTCGTATGTCGGATATGAATCCCATTCCCGTATTTCGTTGATTTCATCGGACATCCTTATGCCTTCATTGTCTCCCGGATGTTTTAATATTTCAAAATTATAATTCAATTTCAGAAAATTTTCGAATTCTTCTCTGTTTGCGTATGCATAAACTGTGTGCTCTCGGAAATTGTCTATTGAAATTATTTCTGATAACCTGTCGACTTCTGCTTTGTCAAATACACTGAACTTAAAATATACTTCTCCTTTTTTCTCCAAATATTCATTTGCTGATTTTAAATCGTTATATTGTGCAAAACCTGAACTAACAGCGACACATAATAATATAATAACACTTAATACTCTCATTTTTTCTTTATTTTATATTTAAACTAAACATTTCGAAATATACAATAAATTGACAAATTTTTCCCAATATTGAATTTATAATTTCAAATTTTCATTCTTAATAATTTTTAAAACGTATTTACCAAGCATGTCAAATTCTATGTTCACAGGGTCGCCGATTTTCATATATCTGAAATTTGTTACTTCATAAGTATGCGGAATTATTGCTATTTTTATCAGTACTTCCTTTTTTGTTTCTTTTTCTATCTGTGCAACTGTCAGACTTACTCCGTTTATTGCAATCGAACCTACGTAAATTATATTGTTTCTGTATTTGGAATCGAATGTGAAAAAATATTCCCGGCTGTCTTTTAATTTGTTTATCTTGTGTACCTTTCCCGTTGTATCAACGTGTCCTTGTACGATGTGCCCGTCGAGTGTCGCGTTTATCCTCATCGGCTTTTCAAGATTTACATATTCTCCGGTTTTCAGTACGGAAAGATTTGTTTTGCTTAAGGATTCGTTAATCGTTGTAAAATTAAATTGATTTCCTTTCTTACCCGTTATTGTCATGCAGGCACCGTTAATTGCTATGCTGTCTCCTTTTTTAATGTCCTTTAAATAATTTTTTGTAGTTGGCTCGACGATGAAATATATACTGTCTCCCTTTATCCTGCGGGAAATTATCTTTCCCATGTCTGTTACTATCCCTGTAAACATATTTTGTTTTTAAATAATTTGTAAAATTTTTTAACTTAATTAATGTAAATAAATATTTCTTTACGGATTTTCTGTGTTTTGGATTTTATTTATTCCTTCTGTAACGAATCATTATATCATTATCTGAATTTCTTAACTCCGCTGCTTTCAATCCGAATCTATCTTTGATTTCATTCGTTTTGTAATCTCTGAATGGTGCTATCCCTTCGCCTAAAATTATCGGTGCAATGAAAAAGTATATCTCGTCGAATAAATTACTCTCTGCAAATTGTGAAAAAATACTTGCTCCGCCCTCAACTAATATGCTTGATATGTTTCGCCTGTATAATTCGCTCAGTATATCCCTTATTAAATAACGCTTTTTGTCTTTTAGTATTAATTGACTGCCTTTGTCGTATTCGTTTGATAATTTCGATGTGATTATAATCGTATCTTTCGTATTTTTGAATATGTTAAGTGATTTCGGTAAATCGTTTTTCCGGTCTATTATTATTCTCTTCGGATTCCTTCCCTTTTTGTGCGATGTTAATAATGGATTGTCACGTAACGCTGTATTCCTGCCTATTAAAACCGCATCATATTCTGCACGAAGTAAATATACTAACTCTCTTGATTTACTATTAGTTATCCATTTTGACTTAAAGTTCTCTAATGCGATAAAACCATCAAGAGATTGTGCAATTTTCAGTGTGATGTATGGTCTTTTTTCAATTATGTGTTTTATGAAAAATCTGTTTAATTCCCTGCATTCCTCTTCCTTTATACCGGTTGTTACTTCTATTCCCGCTTTCTTTAACTCTCGTATCCCTCTGCCGTTTACTAACGGATTCGGATCGGAGATTCCGATTATTACTTTTCTTATCTTTTTTGAAATAATTGCTTCTGTGCATGGAGGAGTCTTTCCGTAATGACAGCATGGTTCGAGATTTATGTATAAATCTGCTCCTTCTGTGCTGTATCCCGACCTTTCCGCGTTTCTGATTGCGTTTATCTCCGCATGCGGTCCTCCGGATTTCTTGTGATATCCCTCTCCGATTATTTTGTTGCCTTTTACTAAAACACAACCCGCAAGAGGATTCGGCGATACCATTCCTGCTCCCTTTTTTGCTAATTCTATACATCTGTTTATGTAATTCTCTTCCTTACTCATTTAATCTTTTTCATTTTGTTTGTTATGCTGTCTTTGTTGTCCTTATAATATTTGTATGTTGGTAAATCAAGCATTTCAACTGTGTATTTTTTGACTGCTCTTCTGAAAAATTCGTAATCGTAACCGTATAAGTCTTTAAAACCGTTTAACTCTCTGAAAACTTCCGCTTTACCGAAAAATGTTGCGCCTGTTATGCATTCATCTATATGTATCAACCTGCTCTTGTTCCTTGCATCAGGAACGAAATAATCTGATTCTTTTCCGATAACTTTTACTTTGGAATAAGTTAAATCAACATCTCTGTTCCTGTCTGAATATTTTACACGTAATTCTATGTGCCTCTTCTCGTATTCATCGTCTGAATCTATGAAAGTAATATATTTTCCCTGTGCAATCGTTATGCCTGCGTTTAATGATAATGCTGTGCCCCTGTTGGTGTGATAAATGTATTTTATGTTTGTATTTCTGCTTAATATCGGCTTTAGATGTTCATATGTTCCGTCTCTGCTGCCGTCGTCGATTATTATTAGTTCGTAATTTCTGTATGTCTGACCTGAAACCGATTGTATAGCCCTCCTGATAATATGTTTCCTGTTGTATGTGGCAAGAATTATTGTAACCTTGTATTTTTCTTTGTTGATTATCATCTAAAATTTTAACCATTCGTATGGATTCTGCGGGTTGTTACCGTCCCATATTTCGAAATGAAAACATTGACCGTTTGAATTCTCGTGCGTCGATCCGATTACGTCACCGGCTTTTATCCTGTCGCCTTTTTTTATTTTTAAATTTGTTATGACTGAATATACGGTTCTGATGTTATTCCCGTGATTTATAATAACAGTATTTCCGTAAAACGGATAATATTCTGCGTCTTCTGCAATACCGCTCGCCGTGCACCTTACGTCTGAACCCTTCGCTATCGAAAAATCTAATCCGTTGTTGTATGTAACTACCTTTGTGTCTGTGTTTGTATATTTGCCGAAATCTGATATTATAAATATACTGTTGACGGGTAATATCAATCTGCCTTTCAGCTCTCTGATTGATTCATTTGTGTAATCGGGCGTTGTGTGTGTCTTGTAAATATAATTATTGCTTATACTGTTTAGTAAATCGTCTATTTTGCTGATGTTGTCTTTTCTGTTCTGAATCTGCCTGCCGAACCCTTCGTTATCTGACCTGATAATGTCGATTTTTTTTGCTATTCCAATCTTCTCCCTGTTTAATAAACTGTATTCGGTCTTTTTCTGCTGGAGGTAAATGCTCCTTTGTGAAGATGCTAAAGATATGTATTTTTCCCTTTCGCTTATCAGTAAATCGCTCGATTTCATTTCCCCGGCGGTAAGTAAATTCACGTCTGAAATTTGTTTTAAATATTTTATCTTTATCGCCTTTTCATTCAAATTGTCCGACTGAAATATGTATTCAAAATCCGATAACCTGCCGTATTTGTATAGAGATATTACAATTTCTCTTAAAAGTGATTTTAATTTTTCTGTCTTTTCTAAAATGTTGATGTAATGGAACTGCTCCCTTATGTCTGCTGTCTTTCCGCTGTCTAAATAATTTATTAAAGCATTTAATATTCGAATGTTGTCTGATATATTTTTCAGACTGTTTTCCAGTATGTAAATTTGTGTTTCGTTGAATTTGATTGTCTCTTCTAACTTTGTTATTTCTTCGCTGTATATACGGCTCTGATTGCTCAGGTCGACTCTTAAATCGTAATCTGCAAATGCATTTGTGCCGATAAACAATATTATTATAAATAATTGTATTGTATTTTTTAATCCCATTGTATTATCCTGGCGCTTTTCGGAATCTGGATTTTGTAAGTCAGATTCTCTTTGTTGAAAGTTTCCGATTTGAAAATGATGTTTACCGTTACTTTGTCTTTCGGTATTTCGATTCCTATCACTTTCGAAAAAAATATCCCGCTTTTCTGTATGTAGTTTGAGTATTCCGCTCTGTATTTCGTGATCCCCGTGTCGTTTGTGGTTAACGTCTTTATGATGTTGTAGTAATTTCTGTCAATCCATATTTTTTTGTTCAATAACTCTGTTGTGTCTTTAAATGAAATTAAATAATCGTCTTTGTTTATCTGTAACTTAATAGATGATGTATCCGTGTCTTTGAAAAAATATGTGCCGGTTATACCTTTCAGAATTTCGTCAAACTCGAGCCTTAATTTCAATATTGCATAAATGTTGCACGGATTGGTCGTACCCTTTATTACATAATTGTCTTGCAGATTGTGATAAATGAAATTCTGTCTCGTTATTAACATGTATGCATAATTGACTCCGAATGGTCCCCTCAGCTTTATGTATATGCTGTCCGGCTTCTTTACACTCAGGAAAAATGATGCGAATATCTCATCTTTAGCTGATAAAAATTCAATTTCACCCTCGCTTTCAAGCGATTTCAAATTTTCGTAATTTGCATTTACCCTGTCTATTATCTCTTTCTTATTGACGGATTTTATCGGCTGCTGCCCGTATATATAACTGGAAATTAAAAAAAGTATTAAAAATAAAAAAAATTTGCTAAAATTGCTCATAAATAATAACCAATTTACTAACTTAAATGTGTAATTTAAAGATATAAATATTTGAAAAATCTACCGAAAAATTCTTTCAAAACCTTCCTCCCTTTAACTCATTCCCTCCATCTCCTTTTTCCCTTTTCATACCTGTTTTCCCTTCA
>VGWA01000097.1 GCA_016873795.1 Ignavibacteria bacterium | reverse complement strand
ATTATGGGAAGCGAATCAGTTTAATGATGCTTTACAAAATTACAGCAGTGTATATGACATACCTTTCCCGCATATTCCCCCTGATGCAAACGAAAATTTTATCCGGGATTTAGCAGCACAATACACCGACGAATGTATGAATATCCTGAAAAAATACCATAATGAAAATAACGCTGTGCATATTATGGGTGAATTCAATTTCTCATTTGCGGTAATCAATTTATTACTCAGCAAAGGCATCAAATGTGTTGCTTCAACTACGCAGTGCTCCACAATTGACCTGCCTGACGGCTCTAAAAAAGTTAATTTTAATTTCGTAAAATTCAGGGAGTATAAAATATGAAAAAAAATATTGTATGTCTTGTTTCAAGACAAGCAATGGCAAATGTAATACCTGTACTGGAATTAAAACCGGATAAAGTTTATTTGCTTATTACTGAAGAAGAAAAAGATGTTGCTTTTAATTTGAAAAAATTATTCGTAACAAAAAAAATTGATTGTGTCATTTTTAATGATAAAATAGACGCATATAATCTTACCACAGTAAAGAATGCCTGTGGAAAAATTATAAAATCAGAACAAGTTAATTATATACTTAATGTAACAGGCGGTACAAAACCTATGGCTATTGCTGCTTACGAAACATTCAGAACTAATAATTTTGAAGTAATTTATTATGATCCCGTTCATCATATAATATTAAATTTAGACAGTTTATCTGTAAAGCCAAAAAAAGTAGAATTGAAAATAAACATTGAAGATTATTTATTATCTTACGGATATTCAATAATAGAAGAAAAAACGAAAACCGGAAGAGCTGAAAAATTAGGAGATTTTGTAAAAGGTTTTAATAAAAACAGAATTAACGAATTCATAAATTTTATGAATATTTCAAGAAAGATTGTGGATTTAAGCAGAGCAAATGAAGGATTTAGTAAAAATGATTTTCAATTTTCAAAAAATTATGATAAAATCACAGTATTAAACAAAAAAACAAAAAATAAATACGAAATTAACATCAGAGATTACAATTCAGGTAACTGGCTGGAAGATTTATTATATTTAAAAATAAAAAACGATAAAAATGATGATGTAAAATATTCTGTTAAAATAAAGAAAGGAAATATCATAAATGAAATAGATGTATTGTCTACTAAGAATTGCGAAATGCACCTTTATTCATGTAAAACGGGGAAAAGGAATAATTCTGATATATTTGAAGTGGATGTTCTCAGAAATTTAACAGGCGGAACATTTGGAAAGGCAAATTTTGTAATCCTTGATGATGTAACGGAACAATTACATGACAGAGCAAATCAACTAAACATAAAAATAATAAACTTTAGAAATTTATAAATCTATGCAAAAAAATATTCTAATCGCAGTCAGCGGACTTACGCCGCAAATAATAACCGAAACACTTTACTGCCTTGCCGTAAAGAAAAAAATCCAGATTGACGAATTATACATAATCACTACATCAAAAGGCAGAGATATTATTTTCGGCACAGACGAAGAATTCAATATCAAACGGAAATATCCCCCTCTGAAAAGAGAAATTAAAAGATTATGTGATACTTATAAAATAAAATTCCCGAAATTCGACAATAACGATAATCATATCATTACAGCTAAAGAACAAAGTACGGATTTATATGATATAAGAAACGACAAACATAACAAACTCTTTCCCAATAAAGTCTGTGAATTCATTAAAGATAAAACCCGTAATAAAGTAACAATCCTGCATTGCTCGATATCGGGAGGCAGAAAAACCATGAGCGTCGACCTTGCCTTCGCTCTTTCGTTATTTGGAAAGCAGGAAGACAAACTTTATCACGTTCTCATCGACGAAAAACTTGAATTCAGTAAATTCTTCCCGGAAAACAAAAAAGAAGATGCTTTGCTTGAAATTGCGGAAATCCCTTATGTAAAATTAAGACCTCTCATTGCCGAACAAACTGAGAACAAAGCGTTTAAATCTATGTCTTATACAGATATCGTAAATTATATGCAAAGACAACTTAAAATAAAATCATCAGACAAACTTTATATTTCGAAAAAAAGAAATGAAATCTGGTTCGGCGAAAATGAACGCGTAAAAATGCTTCCGAAAGAATTGATGATGTATACATATTTCATCGAAAGAAAAAATTCAGGTTTTCCAAGTCTTCATATAAATGACATTGCAAAAGAATTTTACAACGACTCAAAAGAAGTTGATAACGTTTATACGAAGATTAGTAAAATCAACAACCATATAAGAAAAGCAATTAATGATATAGATACCGAATCTATATTTATGATTATGGGACCAGCTGAATTCGGCACTTCGCAATATGGAATTATCGCCGACACTGAAAAATTCGAGCTCCTGTAACCACACAATTCTTAATTATTCATTTCTAATTATTATTCGCATTAATTCGCAGCATTTTTTTAATTTTTAATTATTAATCTTTAATTGTCCTTGCGTCCTTGCGTCTTTGCGTTGAATATTCCTATTTTTAATTATTAATTTTTAATTTTAAACAGTTACCTTTCCAAAACCTTTCCATCACTATTTTTCCATTTCATTATTACTATTTTACATGTGACGTTTCAGTGGTCGCCGCTTCATCTCCCTCCGACATACTGAATGGGACTTAACCGGCGGAGCCGTCTCCGGAGGGAAGTTATTCGTTCTTTGATTTTTAATTCAGAGTCTTCGACTCTGAATATCCGGTGTCCGGGCTCGGAGCTGATATTGACGTTTTGTCTGTCTCTCCGCCCCCGCCGGCTTTTAATTAACTTTAATTATTAACCCTAAAATCAGGAGGTAATAAATGAACATAAACCACAAATTTGAAGAACTTAAATACGAAATTCATAAAACTCTGATTAACGATGAAGATTCTTTGTGTGCTCTTGAATTAAAATACTTCTCAGCCGACGAACTGCTCGAAACCGGTTATATCGAAAAATCTGTCCTGTTTATGCTTAAAGAATGCAGCCCGGATCATAAGGAAATTGAAGAATATTTCGAAATCAACTGCTCCCGCCTTACTCCCGATGATTTCGGCGACGTTGAAGTTAAAACCAGCACTAAAGAAATCGGTGAATATATATTCAATTTGAAATGCGAAGTCATAAAACAACATCTTAAAAGTAAATTATATTATTACATCAACTTTTGCAAAACAAATAATAATAGTTCTGATAACTTAGATGATATTATATGACAAAATTTATTATAATTTATATTATTATGTTATACATCGTTCTCAAACTGGACTTTAAGAATGAGAAAAAAAACTCGTTCTGGAGTAGATTCCGAAACAAGTTCGGAACGACAGAAAGGGATAAGTTACTTAGGATTATTTTATTTGTAATTTTTTATCTGTTAAATTTATATACAAGATATTATGTAATTTGTAATTCGTGGAAATTCGTGGCAAATTATGTTACTATACTTTCACAAAGGGGATATACGATAAAAACATTTGAAGATATGTTTGAAGAACGAGAAAAACCTTTTATTGTCGTTCCTGTATAAGTCTTTAGAGTCAGATTTATCGCGGCGGGAAGCCGTAAAAACAAATTAATTAATTAAATATATTTAAAAATGACAAAAGAAAAAATAAAAAGTTTGATAATTAAAAATTTTCCCGACTTATCTTCAGCAAACATAGAAAAATATTCGGACTTCTATTACAATCAATACCTGGAAAAAAATATATACAGACAATCACTAACCGAAAATTATAACAAAACTGTAGAAATTATATATGAGGTAATCGAAGGTATAGACAACCTTGTTAAATCAATTGATAATAACATTCTTGATAAAATTAAAAACAACTTTGTGAATAACTTATCGGAAAAAGAAAATAAGGAAAATGATAATTCAACCCCCTTAAAAAGCATCGGCGAATCAATAATAAAAATGCAAAATCAAAATGACCGCTGTACATCTGAAATAGTTAAAATTCAGGGTATTCAGGTAGGTTTAATTCACTGCCTATTGGAATTAGTAAAATCAGTAGAAGACGACCTGCATAGTTTCTTATCCGTAATTGAAATGGATAACATAATTTCGGACACGCTTATAGAGCAAATCAATAAAGACAAAAAAACCGCAAGGAATTTAAACACAGTAAACTAAACTTTTAACTGATAATTAAAAAAATATGAAATTGTATTACATTGCAGTCTACGACATAGCGTCCCCTAAAAGACTCCCGAGAGTTCTGAAAGTTTTCAGAAGATATATGTTCTGGATTCAAAACTCATCTTTCGAAGGTGAAATGAATGAAGGTCAGTTCAAACAATTGAAAAGAGAACTTAAGGAAGTAATAAAAAAGGAAGAAGACTCTATTTTGTTTTTCTGGGCAGAGCATAAGAAATATGTCTCAAGGGAGATAATGGGCGTTGAAAAAAACGAAATCACAAATTTTCTGTGAAAAAGAATTAAGAGTAAGAGAATTAATCAAATAATAATTTTATGAAAAACAATTTATATATTTTTTCAAATACTATTCTTCGGCGGAAGGACAACACTTTACTCGTCGAAACACTGCCTGACTCATCTCCCATACACGAAGCAGATATAGATGAATCCGAATCGGAGTACCTTATTTCATGCGAACCTGCACTTGACGGCAACAAAAAAAAATACATTCCCGCCGAAAATATCGAATCAATTTACACATTCGGCGATGTCCGCTTCAACAGCCGCCTGCTCGGTTTTGTGTCAAAACATTACATACCGATTCATGTTTTCAGTTATTACGGAAAATATACCGGCTCCTTTTTGCCGAAGTCAGAAATATCATCAGGTAATATTGTACTTCTGCAGACAGAGTCTTATAAAAATAATTATAAACGTCTTATTCTTGCAAGAAAATTTATTTCCGGTGCTGCAAAAAATTCTATTTCCAACCTGCAGTACTATCTATACAGAAATATACCTCTCGATGAGGAGGTCTCTTACCTGAAAAATATATGTAATGAAATAGAAAATGTTGCTTCTGTCGGAGAACTTATGGGAATCGAAGGAAATATTAAATCCTCTTATTACAGATGCTGGACAAAAATTTTTAAACAAGACGTCGAATTCACTAAAAGAGTAAAACGTCCGCCTGACAATATGATAAACAGTCTGATTTCATTCGGCAATGTGATGCTTTATTCAATTTGCCTTAACGAGATATACAGAACGGGATTACTGCCTTCTATAGGTTTTCTGCATTCTCCGGGTGATAACAGATTTCCGCTTAGTTTCGATATTGCTGAAGTATTTAAACCGCTGATTGTCGATAAAACTATATTTAGAGTTATCAATCTCGATATGATTGACGAAAAAGATTTCTTCCGAAAAGGTGACTCACTGTATATGAAAGATAAAACAAGGAAAACATTTGTAGAGGCAATAGAAAACAGGCTGAAAACTACCGTACTGCATAACGAACTAAAACGCCATGTAACTTATAAAACACTAATCAGACTCGAATGCTATAATGTAATAAAACACCTGAAATCACAGGAAGTTTACTCACCATATATCCCTGAACCCTGACTTAATAGCAAACAGTTACTGATTATTGTGCAAATTTGGGATTTTTAAACTAAACGCTGATTGACTCTATTAAAAAAAATAAACACTGGTTATTTGTATAAATCTGCATTTACAACCTGTAAATTATCACTTTTTAATAATATATATTTTTTATTTAAAATTATAATCCTATGTTATTAATCGGCTTTTATTCAATTAACACACTTAAAAAAGGTACTGTCTCCTGGCGAGGTGAACATCTTATTAATATCTCGGAATATACAAATATCGAAGAGTTGAATATTTACAATACTCCGATGGGTATCGGATATCTTACCGGCTTCTCAAATATTTCCATACCCTCGCACCAACTCAAAATCTGCGATATCGGATTTTATAAAGATTCCTTCAAAGTTAACTATAAAATACAGCATGAACTCAAATACAATGCCGGTACAATAAAACGTGCTATAAGGGAAATTCTCTCTGCAAAATACGGCAAACTAATGAACCTGCCCTTCTGTATTGCACTTGCCGATAATTTTCTGGAAGCAGCAGTCGAAGACGAAGAACTGATTTACAGGTTAAAATCCTTTCAGAAAAATAACGATTGGCTCGGTATTGTAAAACTCTTCGAACCCCTTTCAGAAATCAAAGACAAGCCTCATATCTGGAATAACACAACTTTGTTGAATACCCTTTCATTTGCCTGTGCCAAACTTTCCGAAGTTTATACAAACCTCAGAAAACAATTCCCTGATGAAAACGAAAAGAAAAAATACCTTGACTCCAAAAAATATTACAGAACCAATGTCATCGAAATACGAAACAGATGTATACTTCTGAATCCGGAAAATGCAGGTTATTACTCAAACCTTGGTTACACACATTACCAGCACTGTCTTGAACTCACAACCCCGGGCGGCAGACGGGACGGCAAAATACTCGAAGAAGCACAAAAAGCACTTGAAAATTTAAACAATGCCCTTGAACTTGACCCTAACAGAATTTCAGATCTGTACAGAAAAGGACAAATTCTTACTCAAATAATCCCGCCAAATGTGCTTTTCGGGGGAAAAAATATTCCAACTGCTGAAGTAATAAACGATATAAGAAAAAAAATGAAAGGGGGAATTGCATGCTTTCAGAAAGCAGAATCTGTGTATGAACTTATTCCATTAATAGATGAAAAATTACTCATCAGATTTAAAAAAGAATATATTAAGTCTCTGTATGATATAGCAAGAGCATATAACGACCTTGTAATTTATAAATGGAAGTGGACTGACTATATCGAAAATGAAATAAATAATTCCTCACCGGAAAATTCCGATAATATTATATCTCAAAATAATCTCGAATATATTAATAAATCCATATATTACATCGAGAAATGTATAAACTGTGACCTTGAAGAACAAGTTAAAAAAATATATGCAGACGGAATCATTCTCGGCGAAAGAGACGGGAAAATAGATGGAATACTAAAACTGTATGCAGCAGGAAAATATTACTTTAAAAAATACTTAATCTTATCAGAAAACCAAAAAGGAAACGAAGCCGAGGAATTCAGAGTAATTGCAGAAAAATATTTTAAAGCAGCTTTACGATGCAGATTCCCTAAAGAAAAACAATCACAAAGCAAAAACTTTATTGCCGAAAGATTATCACGCCTCTATATCACAAAAAAAGAATACGAAAAAGCATACAAAACCATCGAACCTTATGTAAAACCCAAAACCGACTATTACATCAGATACACTTACGCAATATCCGCAATAAAACTTGGAAAATTAAAAGAAGCAAAGAATCAAATCGAACTTGCTTTGAAATTCGAAAAATTCAACAAAGACACCGAAACAGGCAAAAAACTCCTCTCCCTCCTCCCCCTAATCCCTCCCCCCTGAACAGTACCCGTGGATATTATATTCAATATGGAACAGGATTCTCCTGCCTCCAACCCCTCCCCCCTGAACCTTGATAACTTAGTAAGCCATCAGCTATCAGCCATCAGCTATCAGCTATCAGCTATGAGCTATTCGCCATCAGCTAACACACTCATTACTCAAAACCTTTTGCAATTTATCATTTAACATTTATAATTTAACATTTAAAAAAACATTTATCATTTATAATTTACAATTATTTCCCCTCCGTTCCTCCGTGTTATTTTTTTATATTTACTTTTTACTCTTTATTATTTGCTATTTGCTCTGCATCCTTGCGTCCCTGCGTTGAATCATTTTATTTATAATTTAACATTTAAAAAAACATTTATCATTTAACATTTATAATTTAACATTTAAAAAAACATTTATCATTTAACATTTATAATTTAACATTTAAAAAAAACATTTAACATTTATAATTTACAATTGTTTTCCAGCCTGTCATCCTGAACTTGTTTCAGGATCTCAATACTGAACATTGAACACTGACAACCGATAACAGTACTTCGACCCCCCCTGTTTTTACCAAAAAATCGGTCGAAGTAAATTTCACTTGAAAAAATTATAAAATCTATATAAATTATTAAAGAAAATACCGCTATAAGAATCGAACCATAGTGGAATTGAGACTT
>VGWA01000096.1 GCA_016873795.1 Ignavibacteria bacterium | reverse complement strand
AGAATATGAATAAGTATGACAGCGCAATAATACAATATCAAAAAGCAATAAAGATAGATTCAATGACAACTGAACCTTATGTGAAAATTGCAAAAATTAACTACGAAATATACAAAGATTATAAAAAATCGAAAAAAATACTTCTGAAACTGCTGGAGCGGGAACTGTACACGGATAATATAATATATGATTTCGATGTTCATTATTATCTCGGAATGATAGCTGTTAAAGAAGGAAAAAAAATGGAAGCAATTATTGCTTATATTGAATTGAAAAATATTTTCGGCTATGACGGCAATTCGATAAAAAAAAGAATTGAACTTTATAATGCAATCAGAAAAATGGATTAATTAAATTTAATAAACAATAAAATGAGTAACATTCCATCTGAACTTGAAACTACAAGAACCCTCCTCATGATAAGCGGAATAATGAATATTCTGGTAATTGCCGGCTGGATTGTGGCAACATTCTTTTTCGGTTTGGGGACCTGTGGCATTGGCTGTGTTATCGGGGTTATACCGATAATTAATATTGTCAGCTGCATAATGGACTTTATTGCATATAATAAAGTCAATACGCTTACACAGAGCGGTACTTATGGTTCTATTAATACCGCTGCAATATTGGAAATAATTACCGTTGTTACCGGTAATACGGTAAGTATGATATTCGGTATTATTATCCTGAACTATCTTGCTAAAGACAACATAAAAAGCTTTCTTCAGCAAAGAGGAATATATTAATAATGACTGATTTCTGAATCTGCAGACTTTACGGTAACAAGTATAAATTTTTTCTATGTTTAACAAATTAAAAAAAGCTAAAGACAGACACGACGAGCTGGCAAAACTTTTATCAAATCCTGATATCATAAATAATCAGAATGAATATGTTAAATTATCCAAGGAATATTCTGATTTGACTGAAATTGTGGAAAAATTTAACGAATATGAAATTATAAGAAATAAACTTGACGGAACAAAAAAGCTTTTGTATGAAACAAACGATACCGAATTAAAAGAGCTTGCCAGAGAAGAGTTGGAATCGCTTGAACAAAAACTCCGGGAAACAGAAAATATTTTGAAGGAACTCCTTATACCTCAGGATCCTGAGGACGAAAAAAACGCAATACTTGAAATCCGGGCCGGAACGGGTGGTGAAGAAGCCTCTCTCTTTGCAGCTGAACTTTACAGAATGTATTCAAGATACTTCGAATCTAAAAATTGGAAAACGGAATTAATTGATTTTAACGAGTCTTCTATACCCGGCGGAATTAAAGAAGTGATATTAAATGTAAAAGGTAAAGGTGTGTACGGTGAATTAAAATATGAAAGTGGTGTTCATCGTGTTCAACGAGTGCCGAAAACAGAAGCAAGCGGAAGGCTGCATACATCGGCTGCCTCAGTGGCAGTTCTTCCTGAAGCTGAGGATGTAGACGTACAAATAGACGAAAAAGACATGAAAATCGATGTCTACAGAGCAGGCGGAGCTGGCGGACAAAATGTAAATAAAGTAGAAACGGCAATAAGAATTACTCATATACCAACGGGCATCGTCGTTCAGTGTCAGGATGAACGTTCACAATTGAAAAATAAAAATAAAGCATTGAAAGTATTGCGTTCGAGATTATATGAACTTGAACTTGAAAAAAAAGATAAAGAAATTACAGATAAAAGAAGACAGATGGTAAGAACCGGAGACCGCAGCGAAAAAATCAGAACCTATAATTATCCGCAAAATCGGGTAACAGACCACAGAATAAATTTGACTCTGTATAACTTATCCGAAATAATAGAAGGAGACCTTGATGAAATAATCGATAAGTTGAAAACTGCGGACAGAACCGAACGATTAACAGAGGATAACTGAATAACGTTTCTCACTGTAATTTCTGATATGAATTTTTTATTATCCGTAAGGAAAAAAAACTAAATAATTACAAATGAAAAAACTAAGAATATTTCTGCTGGTTCTGTCACTTATTGCTCCTGTTTCGTTATTCTCAGGTTCGGATACACTTATAAATAAAAATTACGGAAATTATGAGAAAGTAAAAAATGCTGTTGACAGCATTAGAAAAAATCTGGAAGTGCAGCTTGACAAAAAAGTACCTTCGCTAAACCTGTTTATACATACACCGTCGGATTATATTTTTGTTTCTTCCGTTTCCGAAAACGAAACTCCGTTAACTCCCGATACTCATTTCAGATTTGCGAGTAATACGAAAAATTTTACTGCTACCGCAGTATTGAATATGCAGGAAGACAGATGGCTGAATATAAATGACAGAATTACTGATTTAATACCCGGTTGCAATATATCGTATGCGCCAGATATTCCGGAATGGAATATACCATATAAAGAAAAAATTACAATAAAACAGCTTTTGCAGCACAGTGCAGGAGTTTATGATGTGGATAACAGTTCTGTACCGGGCTGTGACGGTAAATCTTATGTTGAATATCGGTTAAGCTTAAACCCCGATCATCAGTTCAGTTCGTCTGAACTGGTTAATCAGGTTGTAATAAACAATTTATATTATTTTGAACCCGGTAACGGTCATCACTACAGTAATACCGGATATACAATTCTCTCGGAGATAATCTCGAGAGTTTATTCATTTCACAGCGGAAGCCCGAAAACATACTCGGATTATCTTGAAGATTTCATAACAGGAAGTTCATCTCCCGTACCGCTTGATGTAAGATTTCCGTATCTTTACTCCGATTGTCGCCTTCCCGAACCGTATGTAAAAGGAAGAGAAACGACAGAAAATGATTCTGTTATAATAAATGATGAAATAAATATGAGTGCACATGTTGCAGAAGGAAACGGATACGGAAATTTTATTGAACTCGATAAATACATTAGTTCCTTAATGAAAGGTGAAAACGTATTGTCAAAATCAAGTATTGATTTAATGAAGTCGGAATTATCTCCCGGCAGTAACACCTATGCTCTGGGAAGTTTTTATGTCCCGAATCTCGGTTACGGACATAATGGTTGTATTTACGGATATCTTTCATATATGTTGTATGACCCTGTTGAAGATATTTCACTGATTATTATGATGCCGTACCTCGATTTCTCGAAAGGCATGGAATCATTTTCACATTGTTTCAATGCATTATTGGATGCCGGCTACTCTGCAAGAAGTTCGCTTGGTTTTTCGGGTAAGCCGTGATGTTATTATTTTATTTATTTAACTTATCAGTTTGGATTTTCCGATTTTTCATCTTGACTTTTTCGGTAACAGACTGCTCATTGCGGTTATTGCCACAATTCACGTCTTGATAAATCATTCTTTGGCTGTAGGATTTTTGCCTGTAGTTACTTTAATTGAATACAGAGGATATAAATGCAGGCTCATTGGATTATCTGAATTGGAGAAATGGGACGAACTTGCCTATAAGTTTTTGTATTTCGCCTTTGTTGTAACTACATCGGTTGGTGCATTAACAGGAGTAGGTATATGGTTCTCCGCTGCCCTGATAAGTCCGGCTGCAATCGGTAGTTTAATTCGAGTATTTTTCTTTGCATGGTTTGTAGAATGGATTGTATTTATGCTTGAAGTCATTTTTATAATGATATACTTTCTGACCTGGAAAAAATCAAATGAGAATCTGCAAAAAAAGAAAAATCATATTCGAGCCGGTTTGGCTCTGAGCATCTTTTCATGGCTTACTATGGCTATTATTGTCGGCATTCTGGGATTTATGATGAATTCCGGCAACTGGTTCGAAAGTCAATCCCTGATAAACGGATTTACTAATCCAATGTATCTTCCACAACTTGCATTTCGCACACCGATGGCTTTTGTTATGGGCGGTGCTGTAGCATTCTCACTCACTTTTTTTTACCTGAAGAATGATGTTGATTTTAAATCGAAAGTCCTGAAAAATCTTTCTTTCTGGATGTTTATCTGGACTCCGCATGTTCTGATTGCAGGTTTATTCTATTATTTCCAAATTCCTGAATTGATGAAACTAAATATTCCTGTGGCTGTCGCAACGCAGCAATTTCAGGATTGGTATGATACACTTTTATATTTTTTGCTTGCAGCCGTTTTTGTTTCTATGATGTTTACGGTTTTTGCAGCTTTTAAACCTAAGCGAATTCCTCCTTTTACTGCAGTTTTACTTGTAATTATTACTTTTCTTACTCTCGGTATGTTTGAAAGAATAAGAGAATTTGTCCGTAAACCTTATGTTATCGAAAATTATATGTATTCTAATCAGATTAGGGTAAATGAATATGAAATGCTCGGGAAGCAGGGTATCTTATTACACAGTACATATACAGAAATTCCTGCTGTTACTCAGGAAAGTATTTTAATTGCAGGTAAAAATGTTTTCGATATTACCTGCAGCAGATGTCACACGAATAACGGAGTAAACTCGGTTGTCAGGAAATTTGAGGTTTTATTTTCTCCGAATAAAGAACCTCTGGACAAAGAAAGAATGAAAGATTATATTCCTGTTATGGATAAAGGAAGATATTATATGCCTCCTTTTCCGGGAAATCGGGAAGAAATAGACGCACTTGTAGAATATATATGTTACATTCAATTTAAGAATGTATATTCTCCCGGTGCACAGGTAAACGGAATAAACGTTTCCCCTTTGCACTTAAATGAACGAAAAGATAATTAACAAAATTAATGTTCGCACAAATACAACAGCCCGTTCCCAGAGATATCCCGCTTCCGTTACCCCTTCCGGAATGGCTGCTTATATTAATTCTGGTTATTTCGTTTCTTCTTCATATACTTTTTGTAAATCTGATGATAGGGGGAACATTACTTACGTTTGTGTTTGAAATAATAGGAATCAGGAACAAAAGATACGATAGACTCGCCAGAGAAATTGAATCAACTGTTACGGTTAATAAAAGTCTTGCCGTTGTAGCTGGAGTTGCACCTTTACTTGCAATAAATACTGTCTATACGGTGTATTTTTATTCTGCAAATGCTCTGACCGGTTATGCATGGATTTCAATAATTCCGCTCGTAATTACCGCCTTTCTGATATTATATTATCACAAATATAACTGGGAAAAATTCGAGAATAAAAAAGTAAAGCATCTGGTTATTCTCGGTTTTGCACTTCTAATTTTATTATTTGTTCCTTTAATATTCCTGTCGAATATTAATCTGATGCTTTTTCCCGAAAGGTGGGCGGAAGTAAAAGGATTTTTCTCAACGTTGCTTATGTCAAATGTTATTCCGCGATACCTTCACTTTCTGACAGGAACATTGGCGGTTACGGGCTTGTTTATTTTCTGGTATCTGGGAAGAAAGAAATATCCGGTTGAAAAAAACCTTCCCGGTTTCAGCAGAGAAGAACTAAGAATAAAAGCCTACAAACTTACTTTTTTCGCTACTTTATCACAGATTATTTTCGGTCCTTTGTTACTATTTACCTTACCATGGCATGGTGTGAACTGGAATCTTGTATATGTGATAATTGCGGGTGTACTTTTTGCAATTATTGCAATGATTATTTTATGGAGAGAGATTAAAAATAAATCAACAGGAAAAAGATTTGTTGTAATTGTTATATTGATTTCAATTACGGTATTATTTATGGGCTGGGGAAGGCATATTTACAGGTCTAATGTATTAACTCCTCATCAAAAATTGATGCAGGAAAGAACCGAAGAATTCTATAAAAATATTGAGATGAATAAAATTGATTCCCTTCCGAAGTAGTAATACATGAATTATTATTGTCCCGATATTCTATGGTGTCTTAGCTGAAATTTAAAATTTCAAGTTATGCGATTTGCTAATTGTTTGTAAGTGTAATATCGTATAATTTATCGTATATAACAATTTTATCAACTGCATCCATTCCTTCAATTACTTTGCCGAGAATTGTGTATCTCCCGTCCAGATGATATTGAGGTGAGTGTGTAATGAAAAACTGACTGCCTTCGGTATCTTTTCCGCTTGATGCCAGACCGAACATACCCCTTTCAAAATACACAGGAGCGATTTCCGTTCTTAAACTGTAATCCGGTCCGCCCGAACCTGTTTCTGTAGGGTCGCCTCCCTGAATTACAAAATTCGGTATTACTCTGTGAAATATTGTAGAGTCATAATAATTTTTCTCTGCAAGGTCAATGAAACTCCGAACAGAAAAAGGTGCAATTTCAGGCAGTAACATTATTTTTATATCTCCCTTTTCGGTATGCAAAACAGCATATTTGTAAGATATCATTTGTTCGAATGATTCCGTATTGAAAAAATATTTCGGCTTGGTATCATATTTGTATTTTTTTCCTGTGATTTTTTCCAGTGCTTCAGCCGAATATTTGCATAATTCGTAATCATCGCTCTTCAGATTTTCTTCCAGAATCGGAACCATTTCAGAAGATTTAAACTCACCAAACTGATTAATGAATAATATTATTGCATCTTTGTCTTCTGGGTATGACAATTCTTTGTAATCGAATGATAATACTTTGCTAATCTCTTCTCTGTCATTTAAAAAGATACTGTCCGATAGCGAAATAAAACTATTTTCGATTAAATATAAATCTTTTGAACCTGTAAATTCAAGAAACATATATTTGAAAAGATTTCTTTCTTCTTCGCTGACCCTTTTCATTAAATCCGAAAGTAAATCTATGAAAGCTCGGTAAAGAATTGCAAGTTCACCGCTGTGAATAATTTTATCTGTTGATGTTATATTGTGTTTTTTATTATAACTGTTAATATCTTCCGTAATTAGCTCTCTGACTTTTTCGTAAATACCCGCATCTTCAAAATTTCTGAATGCCCGAATTATATATGCTTTTATGCCGTAGTTTGGAGTTTCGATATATTTGTCTGTTAATATTTGTTTGCTTCTGTCTTTGAATATCACAGCGTAACTGTTGATTGCTTCTCCTTTTTCCCGCCAGTCTATTGCTTTTTCTGTAATGAAGTATTCATTTAATCTGTCTTCTGTTTTCTGTAAGAGTTCTGTATTTAGTTTGAAATCTTTAAATAAAATTCCTGCTGTTTTAATTGCAGTTATTCTTACGTGTGGATTATCGTCATCGAATAGTGATAAGAGCAATTCGGTCAAATTTTCGTCAATCAGTCTGGAGTCTGTTTTAATGTATGAGTTCAATGAATTTAATATATTGATTTTAACTATCCATGAATCTTCTTTTCTCAGGGTATTCGTAACGAAAGAAAAATCGTTTTTATCACCGATTATACCGAGAGAAACGAAAGCCCACATCTTTGAAAATTCGTTTTTTGAATTACATAAACTCAATATCTCCTTATGAGCTTCTTTCAGTAAAACTTTGTCTCTTATTCTGAAAAATGCATAAGAAATATATTTTCCGGTTTCTTCATCAAAATCTTCCGACATCATATTTTTAAGGGAAATAATGCCGTTTAAATTTTTAATGTTTCTGTTCGCAAATCTTGCTATCGAAAGTGCTGCGACTTTCTTAATGGTTTTGTCATCTGTTTCGATTTTTGATATGATATTTAATATTTCTTCATCGCCTGTTAATCCGAGACTTTCGATAATTCTGCATTTAACCTGTGTTTCTTTTTCTTTGTCTGATGCGTTCAAAAGGTGTTTTACGGCTGATGAATTTGGAAAATGTCCCAAAGAAAATGCCGATGTAAATCTTATATTTGCGTCATTGTCCATCAGTAATTCTGCAATATCTTTTATTGTTGAACTATCCTGTACATTAGCGAGTGCAGTTAATGACTTTATTACAAGATTTTTATCTTCTGATTTCAAATATTTTACCGGTATCTTATTTTCACCTATTGTCCGTGAATCCTGCAGGATTAAAACATTTAAGGAATCAGGAAAATTTATTTGTGAAAAAAGCAGTGTATTCGTAAAAACAAAGGATAAGCAGATTATTAATAATATTTTTATTTTCATATTTTATCTTATTAAAACCATTTTCTTAACAGCGTTATATTCCCCAGCTGTAAGTTTGTAAAAATATACTCCGCTTGCGAGACCGGAGGCACTGAATTCGATTATGTGCCTGCCGGATTCACGGTATTCACTGTTGAGCAGTGTTCTCATCTCCCTGCCAAGTATGTCGTATATCTTTATGGTTACCCTTGTGTTCTCCGGTAAGTCGAATTTGATTTTC
>VGWA01000095.1 GCA_016873795.1 Ignavibacteria bacterium | reverse complement strand
TAAAATCTGATAATGCTTTTTCTTCTTCAAAAACCCTTTTAAAAATCGCACAATATTTTAATGTTGATATAGAATATCTAATATCCGGCTATTATGATAAGAATGAGATAATTGAGAAATGTTATATTAAAATTGATGAATTGAAAAAAGAAAATAAGGAGCTGCGTCAAAAAATTGAAGATATAGAAAATTCATTGATTAAACTATTTGAACGAAAAGAATCTGTCGCAAAAAAAAAGTCACAAAAACTACTTCACCCTCAACCTCTTAGGAAATAAATTCATAATATACTTAAACTAATTAATAATAATTTAAGTAAAATAGCATTCCTAATATGTTTTTTATTAATAAAAATTTGAAATTGATTGAAGACAAATTGTTTAAATGATATAAAATGAACAATTCCGATGCATAAAAGATTGAAATATCAAACTGCACACTATTTTAGAAGGCTGATTGCATTATTTCATTTTATTTAAAATTAATTAAATTTAGTTTATTATTATAATAGATTTTATGCTTTATACAAATAATATATTGATAAGATATAACCAAAAACATAATCAATTTTTAAATATTATTTTTTATATCATTGTAAATATATTAGTTATAAAATGTTTCAATCAGCCTTCTAAGCTGAGGGTCAGTGGTTCGAATCCACTCGGGCGTACAAAGTGATTGCCGGATTTTAGGGATAAAATTTTACATTTCTATAACTTACATTTTCTTTTATAATTGATATATCAATAAATATCTAATTTATTCTACCTGTTTTGCAAAATAAAATATTCATAAGTTATTCTTCACAGGATTATCAGACTGCACAAAAAGTTTGCAATATTTTAGAAAAAAAAGGTATTGAATGCTGGATTGCACCGAGAAATATCAGAGCAGGAAAACATTGGGGTGAAGTTATTGCTGAAGCGATTAAATCAGTAGATATTGTCTTACTCCTTATTTCCAGTGCTTCGAATAATTCCGAACAGGTGTTAAGAGAGGTTGTGCTTTCCGAAAATTACAGAAAAATAATCATTCCGCTTTTTATAGAAAATGTTAAACCCTCACTTGCACTGGAATATCATATCAGTACACACCACTGGTTCTGCCTGACTGAAGATTGCTTTGATTCGGTAATCTGTAAACTGATGGAAGATATCGGTCTCATTATTGCAGAAAAGAAAGAACAACAAACACAAAAATTAATTAGTCAGAATTTTGCCGTTTCTGAGAGCAAGAAAGCACTGGATTATTTAAAGGCAACTCCGAAAGCCGTCGGCAGTTTTATGCAGAATGAAATTAATATTATCGGAAAAAAAGTAAAAGGTACAGAAAATAACAGAACATCAATTTATAAAATCTTTACAGGCAGCGGAAGACACCTGATATATGCTTCAGCTGCTGCGGTAATTTTTGTGTTGATAATTATTACTGTGTTCTTTGTTAAAAATAATTTACGTAATTATTCCGATAATCAATATCTGAAAACAGATTTATCAAAAATCGAGAACAACGAAAATGAATGGATGGAAATTGTTTACGGCAAATATCCCTTTGTGTCTCTGAATTTTTTAAAATATCAGGACCTTGAAGGTTATAATAAAGATGAACTGACTTTGATGAGAAATGAGATATTGGCACGAAGAGGATATAATTTCAGAAATGATGAAAATACGAAAAATTACTTTTTAAAACAAAAATGGTATAAACCTGAATATGATGATGTATTAAATCATCTTTCAGGTCTTGATAAACATAATCTAAATATTATCGGGGAAGTACTGAAGAGATTAATGCCGGATTAAGAAATAGTGATAAAAAGTTTTCTTTGAATTAATTCAGAATATTAATGCGTTTATGAAAGGGGGAAAGGGGTATATGAAATTTTTTTTATTTGTTCAGTATTTTGTTTTTTATTAGCTCAGGTGCACTGCCGTATATGTAGTATGGTCCTCCGCTTTCGAAAATTTTAATGTCTAACTGCTCTAATGGTATATAATTCCATTTTAAATTCGCATCCACTGCAAATTTTTTATCTCTTGGATTGTCGCTGACGTCCGTGTAAATTATTTCTCTTATACCTTTCCTGTAAAGATAATTGGAAAATTCCGGCTTTGTCGGATTATTTCCTACAGCAATGTTTTCTTTTATTATGTCTACCTGACCGTTTATCATATCTGCCTTGAATAATGACGGGGGGAGCGAGGGCAATCCGGATTTTAGTGTATATAATATGGCTTCAGTAGGGGCTGAGTATGTCAGAAATGCGTGTATTACTAAAGGTTTTGGTAATGTTTTGATTATTTCTACTATGTTAAGCGCATCTTCAGGTTCATACGGCTCTGTTCTTAACGGAAGATTTACTATCGGTACTTCGAACTGTGATGTGATTTTTATTTCTTTGTTTATCCACATAGTATCTTCGGGATTTTTCGGGTCAAGCATTGATACTATTTGTTTGAAAAATCCGCTCAAATAATATGAAGTGAATTCTACATCTGTAGGATACGGAGTTAAAAAGATTTCATCTGTAATGGTTATAACAGGACCCCTTTCGAATTTTTCTTTATCTCTGATGTTTCTCCTGGACTGCGGTACTTCTGATTTTACTTTTACGTTTGCATTTGAAATTAAATTTTTTACAACATTCACACGATCTTTGCCTAAATAGCAATGTACATAATATTTTCCTTTACCCTCATTTATAATTTTTTTTATCTCTTCAACTGCGGTTACGTTTTCGCTTACCCAGGGTAACATTGGAATACTGATGATTTTAATACCGACCTTTTCTCCGTTCCTGATTTCATCGTTTAATAATACGGGTTCGAACGGAGCTACTGCGGGATGAAGAAGTGATATTACCGCAGTATAACCTTCTTCTTTTAATAGTGTTAATCTGACCTCTTCAGGATAAGGACCGAAAACGAATTGTGTTTCTCCGGCTGTATCGGTTGTTATTTCCACTTCGCCAATCATTAGCATTGGATTCATCCAGAACCATAATGCAATTGCAGCCAATATAATAAAGGGGAGAGGAGTTAACAGTTTTACTTTCCTGGATTTATCCTGTATTTTTCTTATTGTGAATGTAGATATTAAGAAAGTGGATACCACAAGTAAAATTATGAAAAGTATTACTATAAGATTCTCCGTACCGGAGGATACTCCACTTGTTCTTGCCCATGTGGCTGTCCATCTCACAGGTCCCATCAGAATAAGTGTTCCGGCAAAAAAACCTAATGTTACCCAAATTAATAGAAATTCTATTATGTTTACAAGTTTAAATTTAAACAGTATCTTTTTCATTTTTCAAATTATTATATGTTTTAATTATTTGTAAACAATATATTATATTAAAAAATTCTGAATTTTATTAATTATTTTATGTTTTCATTTAATTAATTAAAATGTTAAAAATATGAAGAAAAAAATAATATATTCAATATTTATATTCATTCTCTTAACACCTTTGTGGCTGTTTCTGTTCTGGTCTTTTAGCCCTTATAAAACTATAAATGTCTTAATTTTAGATAAAACTGTACTTACACCGTCCGGGAACGAACACAGGTCATTTAACTGGGTTCTCACGCACTTCAAATATGTGAATCATTCCAAAAACCTGTATGATGTTAGTAAGGATTATTACGGTTTTTTCCCGAAAGATAATTACGAATATGAAATTTTCGATTTTGGTAATTTTGCCGATAAACAACTCGATAGTTTGAGTAATGTTTACGATATGGCTTATTACACTGATACGTACGGTATTTATACACAGGAATGGTTTGCAAAGAAAAATCTCGGCGACAGGTCTTCTCTGATTTACGGAGGACTCACAAACAGGGAAGTTTACTTCCTGCAGAAAATGAAAGAGAAACAAAAACTTATAATATGTGAATTTAATTTTTTCGCAACTCCGACAAAAAAACGTATAAAAGATAAAGCCGGTGATATGTTCGGAATAGAATGGACAGGATGGATCCTGAAATATTTCAAGTCACTTGACACTAATATAAATAAAGATATTCCTGCATGGGTGATTTCACTTTATAAGCAACAAAATAATGGAGTGTGGCCATTTTCGAAACCGGGTATTGTTTTTGCACACGAAGATGAAAGAATTGTTATTCTCGAAGATAAAACTAACTTAATCGAGGAAGCACCATATATTATTTCGGGTGAAAATTCAATAAAAAGATTTGGAATAAGAGATAAAATACCATATCCGTACTGGATTGAGATAACGTACAATAAAGGACCGAATAACGTCGTATCGGAATTTCATATTTATCCGAATTCTTCAGGTGATTCATTAATGAAAAAATATGGAATACCGACAATTTTTCCGGCTGTACTGGAACATTATGACGATTATAAGTTTTATTATTTTGCGGGAGATTTTGCAGATAATCCTTTGGGACATATGTATACGGCAAAGTTTAAATGGATTGAATTGTTGACTCCGCTGACATTCAGAAAATCCGACATCGAAGACAGGAACTATTTCTTCTGGAAATATTATCTTCCTATGATGAATACAATTCTGAATAATTACATGAAACACTCCTGATAAAACACCTTTAAATTTAATGTAAGACGCATGTATGATTTATATATGCGTCTTTTTTTGTGATTTTATTTATCTGTTATCACGGAAACCTTCTCTTTTCATTTCACCCCATTTTCTTTCACCGCTTAAATAATCAAGATTGCCTTTTACCGCCCAGATTAGTGTCAAGAAGTGGAATGATAGGGGTTCAAGAAATGCTACAAGTGAAAGTTTGAATATATCTTTTAATGACTTATATTGGTGAAATGAGAATTCTTCGATAAATATCGAAGTAAATGAGTATAATAGTGCAAATGAATATACTGCGAGAAAAACCAGTAAAATAAATGTCCAATCGGCGAATCCGAATACCGCAAGGAAAAGAAAGTAGAGAATTCCGAAAAATTCTATGATCGGTGCAGCCCATTCATAAATCAACCAGTAGGGGAAACTTACCATACCAAGTATTTTATATTTGGGATTAAATAAAGTCCTGATATGTAAAAATAAAGTCCCTATCAGTCCTCTTGTCCAGCGGTTTCTTTGTCTTGAAAGTATTTTAATTGTAGTAGGTGATTCAGTCCAGCAGAGTGGATCGGGTATGTATACAATTCGGTATTTAATTCCGTTATCGTGCATATATTTTCTCATCCTTACGACAAGTTCAAGGTCTTCTCCGACTGTCTTGTCGCTGTATCCTCCGGCTTTTATTACTACGTCTTTCTCAAACATTCCGAAAGCTCCTGAAATTATCAGAACTCCGTTAAGACGGCTCCATGCCATTCTTGCAAGCAGGAATGCCCTGATGTATTCCAAAACCTGGATTCGGGGAAAGAACTTTTTTGGAAAGTTTACTTTTACGATTCTTCCGTTTTCTATTTCACAGTCGTTTGCTATTCTGACTACACCACCGGCTGCAATTGTTTTTACTTTTGAGGATTCAAGGAACGGTTTTACGAGTTTCAATAATGAATCCTGCTCTAAAATACTGTCTACATCGCAGCAGGCAATTAAATCATTTTTCGATACATTTATACCTGCATTTAATGCATCTGATTTACCGCCGTTTTCTTTGTCCACTACTGTAAGTTTATTAAATACGGGATTAGTGGACTTGTATATATTTTTTATGGATTTTGTCTTGAGTTTTTCGTTTACTGCGAAATCAACTTTTACAAGACTGTATTCTTCAATGATTTTTTTTAGTGTATCATCGGTACTACCGTCATTTACGATTATTATTTCAAAATCTGCATAATATAACGAAAGCAATGAACGTATGTTTTCTATAATAGTCGCACCTTCATTATATGCGGGTGCTATGAGCGATACCGGAGGAGTAAGAGGTGATGTCATTATATTTCTGTAATCTGCAAAACTGTTTTTTCGCATGTAGAAAATTGTTTCGCGTATTGATAACACGGATAATATGATGTATGCGAGAATTAACGATACTGCATATAAAATAATACCCGAGTTAAAAAATTCGCTTAAATATGTTAAAAATTCCATTAACTTATCCTTTTATCTAATGTGTGTTTAATAATTGCTTTTATACTGTCGTTTAATTTGTCATATATAGATTCTAAAGTGTTGACACCGTTTCTTTGTATTGACTGAATTGATTTAGCTGCTTCTATACTTATTTCATAATCATCCTTTTCAAGTTGTCTTAACAGGAAATCAAGTTCGTTTTTTGTACTGATTTTTCCGAGTGCGTTCAATATTGCTATCTTTACTTTTTGCGTTTCTTTGTCGTATATTTCAATAAAATTTTCTGATGCCGGGGTAAAATAAAGATTCCCTAATGCTTTAACGGCTGCTATTCTGACTGTTTCGTTTTTGTGGGTCAGTAATTTAATTAATTTTGGAGCGCAGGATATTTGTTCAAAATGTGAAATCATATTTACCGCAAAAATTATAACGTAATCATTTTTTGATTCCAGCCACCTGGAAAAATCCGGTAAATCTTCTTTTTCGAACTCGGATAATATTTTTAACAGGTTGATTTGCTGGTATTCCGGTATTGGTCTTTTAGTATTGTCAAGAAAATTTAAACCTTGAAATTTCTTTAATACAATTGCTGCAATTTGTGCTTCTATTCTCAGAATTTCTTCAGGATGGTCTACAAATCTGCAGATTAAATCATATGCAGATGTAACTTCCATTTGTGTAAGTTCGATTATTGCTTTGCCTTTTACGTACCAGGGACCTTTTTTCAGTTTTTCAACCGATATTTTATCGAAATTCAAGTCGTAATATAATTGTTTCAACTCTATACCTGCATTTCCGCCTAGACTTTTATGCATCTGGAGTAACATATCAAACAAAACTTTAGTATAAAATTTATTGTTTCTGATAAGATCTTTTAGCTTGTCAATTAAGCGTAATTCATCCTGATTCCAGCTGTATATATCATCGTCTTCGGTGAATATCAATTCATTTATCAACGGTTCAAGCTGATTAATTGCATTCTGTCTTCTTAAATTAATCGATTCTCTTATTATTCGGTTTATAATAAATATTACGAATAATAGTAAACCGAATATTATGTTAATGATTATAGTTATATATAGAACAGTATTTAGTCTCAAGTTATGTTTAATTTAATTTTTTAAAATAGATATGATAAACCTGCTTCCGCTCCGAACTTATTTCTGTATTTATCGGGAGCAAACTCCAGGTGTTCGTATGAAAGAGAAGTTTTGACTATGAAGCGTTCAAATATTTTATAATTAAGACTTATTTCGCCTTTTTGTGAATATAAAGCTTTTGTGTCTTCTACGTCTGTAAATAATCCTTTTTCTTCGTCTGAAAAACCTAACCCGAACAGAACTGCAATATAAGAATCAGGGTCAGGAAAATATCTTCTTACTGAAAATTGAATAGACGAAAAGACCCGTTCTTTTTTAGTATTAAAAAATGGTCTCACCGTGAACAGGTAATTACCTGCATATTTACCAACCGAACCGGTTATTAAAAAGGGTTCGCTGGAATCAAATTTTAGATATCTGATACCTGCCGACGCCTCGAATGAATGCGGCAGCGATTGAAAGATTTCTGCTCCTGCACGGAATTTTGGAAATATGTCGCTTGGAGAATATCCAAGATTTAAATATGCATATGTTCCTTTCACAATTTTTGGATATGCATCCGCCTCGAATTGTATTGCATCCTTGTCAAAACGATGTGCATAGTTTGTCCTTATTATTATGGATACAGGCTGAAATTTTCTGGAATATTCCAGATATACCTGATGCCAGGGAGTGAAATCCCTGTCAAATGCATTCAATTCGTAATTTAATGTTGCTTTGTTTTGATATTTTGTCTGTGAAATTACATTAAATATCGGGGCTAATATAAATATTAATATTATTATTTTTCTCATTTATTTTCTTAGGTTCTTTTTTATTCTTATTAATAGTTCACTCGGGCTGAACGGTTTTGTAATAAAATCATCTGCTCCAAGCTCAAATGCTTCAAGTACTGTTTTTTCCAGACCGATTGCACTCAAAACTATGATTGGAATGTGTTTCAATCTTTCGTTGTTGCGTACAAAATTAATTACTTCAAGCCCTGTGTGATACGGCATCATTATGTCCGTAATTATTAAGTCCGGATTTTCGGTTTCCAGTTTTTGCTTTGCTTCCCGTCCGTCGGTTACGGTTATGGTTTCGTAACCTTCTTTTTTAAGGCGAAATTCAATTGTCTTTAAAACAAGAGTTTCGTCCTCTGCTATAAAGATTTTCATTTTAATTGTTTTTTAAAAATTTTTTTATTCTTATGGATAAATCAAAATCATTTATCGGTTTTTTTATGAAATCAGTT
>VGWA01000094.1 GCA_016873795.1 Ignavibacteria bacterium | reverse complement strand
TAAAAATAATTTTAAAATAGGTGACACTTTTCAAAACCCGGGTTCGATTAATTATGATGAAAATAAAGGAATTTACAGCTTTACCTGTGTCAAAGATGGTTATTATTGTTACGTCGAAATAGACCTCAACCAATAAAAATTCTTATTGTTTATAAAATCTGTTTATAATGAAAGAAAGAAGAATCTTTTCTTTATCGATATTTTTACTTTTTGTTTTTTTGTTTGTTTCAGTAAGCATTGGAAGCGATGGTTCAAGGTTATTTCAACTTGTGGAGAGTGTTCCGGTCGGGACTGAATACGAAAAATCTGAACTACCCCGTACACTCGATGTCTGGCTCGATATGTTTAATAATGCCGAACATAAAATAGATATCGAAATATTCTATTTTGCAAATAAGGACGATGAACCGCTTGAAAACATCGTCAACGCCCTGAAATCAGCCGCTTTAAGAGGTGTGTATATCAGAATTATCGTTGATGAAACTTTTTACTTAAATAACGAACGGGGAACGGATTTACTTGAAGACATTTCCAATATCGTGATAAAAAAAATTCCTTTCAAACAGATAGCTGGCGGCGTTATGCATGCAAAGTATTTTGTAGTTGATGAAAAAGAACTCTTCATCGGCAGCCAGAATGCCGACTGGCGTGCATTGAAACATATACATGAACTCGGTGTTCGGGTAAAAAATAAAAAATTGGCATCTGCGTTTATGAACGTGTTCGATATTGACTGGCTTCTATGCGATGAATTTTCGAAACCGCCTGATGAAAGAAATATTGAAAAAATACAAAAACTTCTGAGAAGCAAAAATAAAAACATTGTTAACTCACGCAAACCCGTAAAAATTAACGATTCGAAATATGGAAAAATTATTTTGTATCCGGCATTCAGCCCGACTGAATATGTGCCTGATGGATGTGATTCGGAGGAAAATGAAATACTAAAACTGATTGCCGCATCAAAAAATATTTTTTATCTGCAGGTTATGAACTATTCGGTAAGAGGAGAATCTAAATCTGAAAAATACTATACACTCGACAGCGCTCTGCGTTATGCAGCGTATAGAGGCGTAAATGTTAAAATTATATTTTCGGATTGGACTATCAGAGAAGGAACAACGGAAATTATAAAAGACCTTTCAACCGTTCCGGGAATTGAAATCAAATTCTCCTCCGTTCCGCAGTACAGCGGGGGATTCATTCCGTATTCGCGTGTCGAACATTGTAAATATTTTGTTTCGGATAACCTCTGCTCCTTTATCTCGACTTCTAATTGGGAAAAAAGCTATTTCCATAAATCGAGGAATGCTTCCCTTGTTGTTAAAAATAAAAAGATTAATAACGAATTGAAAAACCTTTTTATGAACGACTGGAACGGACCATATACGGAAAAGGTTATTACGGATAAAATATATACCCCTGTAAAACGAAATTAATATTTCTGCATTTTCTTAATCTTCTGTAAACGCAATCTTGAATAAATTCGAACTGCTTATGTATTTTACTGCCCAGCTGCTTCCGCCGTCCGTGCTCTTTATTATTTTTCCGGTATCCCGATAACTTGCACTCTGACCTACCATAAGAATTTCATTTCTGTTTATTGCGTATGCTCCGACTAAAAATTGATTTGAAGAACCGGGGGCAGTTTTCTGCGTTCAGGTGCTGCCGGCATCGGTTGTAGCCAGTATTATGTCGGAATCACAGGCAAACCAGAATATATCGTTGTTGTACATCGCTATACAGTTCAAGTCTCCGGGTTGCGGGGTTGTATATCCTGTCCAGTTGTGTCCGGCGTCGCTGCTGAATATATAATGTCCGGTTGCACCGTGAATATATACGTTGTTCGTGTCTACAGCTCCGATTCCTATCCAGCTGTAATTGTAATTCGGAGGAAATGATATGGAATCCCATGTCATTCCTCCATCTGTCGTTCTCGCTGCATATCCGTCCATTCGACTGGATGCTACATAAATTACCTTTTCGTTAATAACTTTTATGCCTTGTAATAAAACCGACGGGAAAAAACCTGCTCCTTCCTGCGACCATGTTTGCCGGCCGTCTAAAGTCTTGTAAACTGTCCCTTGGTCTCCCGATACCCAGATTACATTTTCATTAAAAAAACTGATGGACGAAAGTGTGCTGCTTCCGAATGCATCCGGTAGATTGGTCCTTGTCCAGGTTATGCCTGCATCTCTTGTCTTGATTATGCTGTTGCCGTCGCCCACAAAATATGCAGTGAATTCATTAATTACACATACGTCATTTAATAACGTGTTGTTGAATATATCATTGTTTTGCGGGGCTGTCAGGTCTCTCCGCCGTTGTTTGTGTATAATACTGTTCCTCTTGAGTTTTTGTCAAGTCCGCCTGCTACCCAACCTACGTTCTTCTTTGTTACAGCAACAGGATTGGATGACTTATCCGAACATCCGGTTATGTACAAAAATAACAGCAATATAACCGAAACAGGAATTTGTATTTTCTTAATCATTTTTTAAAAATTTGATATAATAAAAATTATGTTATAAATAAAATAAAATCAACATCATATTTCCTGCACCTCTGTCTGACGCGGTATAGGGTTCTTTCATTATATTGAACTTTTTTCAGTCAGGGAAATTATTTAACGGTTTTTAGTTAACGTTTCTCCGACAGATAGTAATTTCCGATGTGTACTTTGTTTCCCGCCGTCATCTTGATTAATCGGGCTTCAATTGTTTTAAAATGCGGCTTGAGTAAATTATTAATTTCAGTGAACGATGAATAATATAATCTTGTCCCTGCAGGCATCCTGCCGCCCTCTGGAACTGTCCTTAATTTTTTTCCTTTTAAACCAAAATCGGAATTCTGATTGTTGAAGCATACTGATAAATATTTACCTCCGCTGTTTAAAATACTTTTTAATTTTATTATGTATTTTTTCCTTATTTCCGGTGCAATGTGATGTAGTAATGCCCATTCAAATATAAAATCAAATTTCACTTTTAATTTATCTAAATCTGAAATATCCATTGGGATAAATTCGATTTTGACCTTGTGCTTGATGGCATTTTCTTTGGCTGTCCTGATTGCGTTTTCTGAAATATCAATTCCCGTTACATCAAATCCTTCTTTTGCCAAATATATGGAATAAAAGCCCGCTCCGCAACCTGCATCGAGTACTCTGCATGGTACAATTTTCCCGCTGTTTATTAAATTTAATAATTCCAAAGGCGGCTCGGTTTCGGTCCAGATAGCTTTTTCTTCATATATTTGTTCGAATATCTCTTTGTCGCTTTTCATATTTCTGAATTATTTTATTTATTAAAATTAGTACTCATAAGGATTCTTTAAAAAATCACGAAAAAAATGTACTCTTTTAATATTATTCCTTTTTCAAATTATGATTAATATGTTTAAAAATCAATATATTATTAAGCGTAATACAAAAAAGTCAGTTTGAGCTTAGTTCCTGTAATTTTAAATAAATATATATATCACTCTTAACATCACTCATTACTTGTCACTCGTCACTATTTTAATTTATTTATTTTTAATGGAATTGAATGCCTGCTAAAATTTAAGTAAATTTATATGATATACTGATTTATGCCCTTGTAGCTCAGTGGATAGAGCAGTGGTTTCCTAAACCACGTGCCGGATGTTCGATTCATCCCAAGGGCACTAATAAAAATTTTATTTGATTAGTAACAAAATCCGTAAGAAAATCGTAGAAAAACGTGTCATACTTATTACGGGAGGCGTAAGAAGACTCGGAAAAGAAATTGCACTTGTGCTTGCTGAAGAAAATTTCACGCTTATTCTCAGCTATTTCCACTCTCCGCTGAGCATAGTCAATGAAACAATCGGAGAAATTAAAAAATATAATTCCGATTCCTGTGCTTTCAAAGCGGACATTAGCCGTCACTCTGAAATAAAGAGAATATTCAATTTTATTAAAAAAAATTTCGGACGCCTTGATGTTTTGATTAATAATGCTGCGGTTTATGACAGAATCGACTTCTTTAAAATTAACGAAAAGAATTTTGACAGGTTTATTGATACAAACCTGAAAAGTGTTGTTTTTTCCTCACTCGAAGCAGCAAAACTTATGGAAAATAATACTCAGGACAAAGGCATAATAATCAATATCGCTTCACTTGGTGCGTATCTTAACTGGACGGAAAGTATCCCATACTCCGTATCGAAAGCCGCGGTCGTGAAATTTACTCAGCTCTCTGCAAGGAGACTCGCTCCGAATATACTCATTAATGCAATTGCTCCCGCTACCCTGATGCTCGAAAACAGTGATAATGTCTTTGTCAACAGGAATGAGTTGAAGTCGTATCCGATGAAAAGATTCGGAAAAGCTTCGGATATTGCCTCACTCGTGAAATATCTTGTTAGCCGTAATGAATTTATTACAGGTCATACTTTTATCGTTGACGGCGGTAGGACACTTGCCGTATGATTTTTTCTAAACTTAAATTAATTTAATGATAAACGGACATCTCGATAAAGCGCCTAAAGCTTATAATAACAGGGAATTTCTGAATTCTCCCCAGGCAAGAACTATCAGAATATTGACCGAATACCTCGAACCTTATCAAAGACTCGAGAAGAATAAAATCAAAGATACAATCGTTTTTTTCGGTTCTGCCAGATTAAAATCCCGAAGCGAATCGAAAAAAATTCTGGATGAACTGAACGATAAATTGAAAAAACTCGGAAATACAAGTTTAAAAGAAGTCGAAGCACTCCAGAATGAAATTAAAATCGCAAGAAAAAATCTCGAACTTTCGAAATATTATGAAGATACCGTCGAACTGACCTATATGCTTACTAAATGGTCAAAAGGTCTGAAAGGCGGAAATAAATTTGTTGTCTGCTCGGGCGGTGGTCCGGGGATTATGGAAGCAGCCAATAAAGGCGCTCATAAAGCAAAAGGTCTCTCGGTCGGACTGAATATTTCACTACCGTTTGAACAATATCCGAATAAATATATTACATCGGACCTGAACTTTGAATTCCATTACTTCTTTATGAGAAAATTCTGGTTCGCTTATCTTGCGAAAGCAATTGTTATTATGCCCGGAGGATTGGGTACACTCGACGAATTGTGCGAGGTGCTTACGCTTGTACAAACTTATAAACTTAAGAAAAAAATGACTATTGTAGTCTACGGTACGGAGTTCTGGGAAAAAGTTATTAATCTCGAGTTCCTTGCTGAAAATAATATGATAGACTATAAAGACCTGGAACTGATTAAACTGTGCGATACGCCGCAGGAAGCATTCGAGTATCTGAAAAAAGAATTGAAAAGAAATTACGTAAAATAAATTTTCATCAATATGATTGTAAGCATGACTGGCTATGGAAAAGCCGAGGGAATTTTTAATAATCGCAAATATATGATAGAAATCCGCTCGCTTAATAACAGGTTTTTCGAAACATCATTTAAACTGCCCAGATATATATCGAAACGGGAACTCGAGATAAAAGAAATTATCAGGGAAAAAATATTCCGGGGAAAAATCTATCTCTCGCTTAATGCCGAAAGTGCCGAAGATGATAAAATTTTGCTGAAAATAGATAAAGACAGCCTGCAGCAGCATTTGTCGCTTCTTAAATCTCTCAGAAAAAAACTGGGCACAAAAGAAAAAATTAAAATTAATCATATACTTCATTTTTCGGAAATTTTCGATGTCGAGCCCTCGGAAGAAATTTCGGAAGAAGAATTTGAATTTATATGCGGAGTACTGAGAGAAGCGCTTGACGATGTACTTCAGATGAAAAGAAAAGAAGGCGGTTATATCGAAACCGATATTCTTCAAAGAATAGATTTTGTAGACTCGGAAAATAATCAGATTAAGGAAATTTTTAAATTAAACTCGGATAAAATACGCAGTCAGTTAATCGAAAAAGTAAATAAAATTACCGCTGATAAACAGATTATAAATGAAAATCGGCTGGAAATTGAATTAATCCTGATTGCCGAGAGACTCGATATAACTGAAGAATGCCTGAGATTAAAAAGCCACTTGGATTACTTCAGGGAAAATGTGAAATCTTCGGCTTATTCGGGAAGAAGACTTAACTTTCTGCTGCAGGAAATGAACAGGGAAGCAAATACTATTGCCGCAAAAAGCATGGATGCGGTAATCTCGCAGAAAGTTTCCGTAATTAAAGAAGAACTTGAAAAAATCCGCGAACAGCTCCAGAATATTGAATAAAATTTTTTGATATGCTTATTGTTGTGTCTGCACCATCGGGTGCGGGAAAAACTTCGATTGTTAAAGAAATACTTAAACGTCATCTTGAAATTGTTTTTTCGGTTTCCGCTACTACAAGACCAAAAAGAAATGACGAGACGGAAGGACGTGATTATTTTTTTATTTCGGATGCGGAATTTACCGAAAAAATACGGAATAAAGAATTTGTCGAATATGAAAAACTCTTTCAGGGACATTATTACGGCACTCTGAAAACCTTTGTAGATGAGAATTTAAAAGCAGGCAAAAATGTTTTATTTGATCTGGACGTTAACGGTGCATTATCTGTAAAAAAAATCTATGGTAATAACGCTAAATTAATCTTTATTAAACCTCCGGACAGAAAATCGGTGGAAAACCGGCTTCTTAAAAGAGGTACAGAAAATGAAATGTCGGTTAAAAATCGGCTCGAAAGATTTGATATGGAGATGGGGAAAATTAATGAATTTGATTATATCATTCTAAATGATAATTTGAATCATGCTGTTGCTGATACAGACAGAATTATAAAAAGTTTAATAAATAATAAACAAAAAGGAGAATACGAAAATGTCGGTACAAACAATTGACATAAAAAAACTGTTGGAAAATGTTGAAAATACCTATGAAGCAGTGGTTGTTGCCGCAAAAAGAGCAAGACAAATTAATGACGAACTTCGGATGGAACTTAATCAGCGTCTCGAACCTATTGTAACAAAAGAAACTGAAGACGATACGATTATGAATCAGGATAAACTCAACCTTTCTCTTGATTTCGAAAAGAGAGAAAAACCCACGACTCAGGCACTGAAAGAAATTACTGATGGTAAAATTGAATTCAGATACAAAGAAGATGAATAATATCCTTGCGGGAAAAAAAATACTGCTCGGCGTAACAGGCGGAATTTCTGCTTATAAAATCTGTTATCTGGTCAGATTTTTTATCAAAGCAGGCGCGGAAGTACGGATTATTATGACTCCAGCTGCCGCTAAATTTGTTTCTCCACTCGCTCTTTCAGTCCTGTCAAATTATAAAGTAGCAATTAATATGTTCGATGACTCCGATGACTCGAAGAAAATCTGCGTTGAAGCGGGTACATGGCATGTTAACTACGGGTTGTGGGCTGATGTTTTTATTATTGCACCTGCTACGGCAAATACTATAGCTAAAATTGTATGCGGTATTTCGGATAATTTCCTTCTCTCGGTATGCCTTGCTGCAAGGTGCCCCATTGTAGTCGCACCCGCTATGGATAAGGATATGTATGAAAATAAAATTACACAAAATAATATCAACACATTGATTTCAAGAGGGGTGAAAATTATTCCGCCCGCTGAAGGCGAACTTGCAAGCGGTCTGTGCGGAATCGGCAGAATGGCGGAACCCGAAGAAATTTATGATTTTATTGTGGATTATTTTTCCAAAAAATCAGACCTCAAAGGTCATAATATACTCGTAACAGCCGGTCCGACACGCGAAAATATCGATCCGGTAAGATTTATTTCTAACAATTCATCGGGCAAAATGGGTGTTGAACTTGCACGAGCTGCTGCAGAACGCGGAGCAAAAGTAACACTCGTCTGCGGTCCGCTGTCCGTTCCTGTACCGCCTGATATAAAAATCGTTCATGCCGTATCTGCTTCCCAAATGTTCGGAGAAATTAAAAAAAATCTTAAGGAAAAAAACCTCGTTGTTATGGCTGCCGCTGTAGCGGATTTTAAACCTGCTGTTTATTCACCGTCGAAAATAAAAAAACAAAACGGGAACTTGTTACTCCCCCTCGAAAAAACAACCGATATCCTGGAGTTCCTTGGAAAAAATAAAAAGAAATTTAAACTGTTCGGATTTGCACTCGAAACCGAAAATGAAATTGCTAATGCTAAGAAAAAACTGAAAGAAAAAAATCTTGACATGATTGTACTCAATAATCCGCTGCAAAAAAATGCTGGATTCAATACGGATACGAATATTGTTACACTTATAGATAAGAAAAAAACCGAAAAACTTCCTCTGCTTACTAAATATGAAGTGGCAAATAAAATTTTTGACAGATATCTTGAACTTACCTGACTATGCAGGATGAATTTGATAAAATATTGAACAACTCAATCGAGTATTTGAAATTTTTTAACGAGCATTATAACCTGCCCCTCGATTTTAATAAAATAAATGTAAACAAACCTTCGGATGCTGATTTGCAAAAATCTTTAAAAGAAAACAAAATTCTGGATATTCCCGATATAAAAATAACGGCAACAAAAGAAAATTTATATCGGAAAAATACCGAAAAGAATGAAATAACACCGAAAGTCGAAGATAAATCAGACATTGTATATGTTAAGGAC
>VGWA01000093.1 GCA_016873795.1 Ignavibacteria bacterium | reverse complement strand
GAGAAAATAATGTCATGTTTACCATAATATATATATTTATTTTGTAAAATATAAAAATATGGTTTTTAATCTAATTTTTCAGGAATTTTTTTATAATCTTTAGTAAGTTATTTTGGACAGATGTGCATTTTTAATTTATCATTCCTGACTTTAGTTAACATTTCTAACTGTCTCCGCGTCCTTGCGTCTTTGCGTTTAAATTTTCAATTTTTAATTTAACATTTGAAAAAAACATTTATAATTTAACATTGGATTACTCCTTACTATCGTCATATAAATTTCCCTGCATAACCTCTGACATTATTTCATATAATTTTTCCCACGCATTTCTAACTTCTTTCGTAAAATCTTTTCCCGATTCTTTTTCTATTGTATAAAATAATGCCTCACCCAGAAAAACATAATATTCTTTTTTAACTCCATATTCAAAATGTCTTTTGCCGAGTTCCTGAAGTGCCGGAAATATTATCTGCACATTGTTTAATCCTTCGATGACGGTATTCATCATATTCATTATTCGTCTTTCCTGTTCCTTGATATCTCCTTTGAAAAGTTTAACAGTTTCCGGATTTATTTCGAATAATCTTTTATATAGCGTACTCCAGCAACTTTCCTCGGACTTCTCTCTTATCTTTTTATAACTTTCTTTTATTAAAGTTATGTCTCTTTTCGTTAAATCTGTATATTCCATATTACCTGACTTTAGTTTTGTATTATTATATTTGTAATACTTTTTTCATTAAAAAAGTTTGCTCTAACTTTAATCTTGATTTTAATCTTGACTTTAGTTCGAGTAAATATCGTTATTTGAGAAGTACCATTTTTTTCACGGCGTTATATTCTCCCGCTGTAAGTCTGTAAAAATATACTCCGCTTGCGAGACCGGAGGCACTGAATTCGATTATGTGCCTGCCGGATTCACGGTATTCACTGTTGAGCAGTGTTCTCATCTCCCTGCCGAGTATGTCGTATATCTTTATGGTTACCCTTGTGTTCTCCGGTAAGTCGAATTTGATTTTCGTTGTCGGGTTGAAAGGATTCGGATAGTTTTGGTATAGTTCGTATCTTAACGGTATTTCTGTTACATCGGTTTTTATTTCCCCTCCCTGATTGCCTCTTGTTCCGAAGATTTTCTTTATGTCGAGGTTAATGTTCATTTTATGCTCGATTTGGTCTTTCGGCTTACGGGTTTTAATCGTTTCTTTTAATGTCTTTAATCTTGAGATTTTTTCGGATAATTCCCTGCAAACTTCCTTGTCTTTTTCGCTTGTTAATTTTTCCAGTCTCTCCCTGACTTTAGTTTCGAGTTTCTTAAGTTCTTCTTCCTGTTTCTGTTTTTCGTTCCGAAGAACTTCGGATATCGTCCGGCAGTATTTTATTTTTTGCTCTTTCGTTACCGATTTGTTGTTTAAATTTCTGTTTTCATTTCCAAAATCATTCTTCATTATTCTCGCAGTTAAAGTGTCTCCTTCCGACTCTTCAAGTTCTTCTTCGGTTATGTTATTATTATATTCGTTTATTCTCATTTCAACTTCAATTCCTCCTGCGCTTCCCGCCAGCAAAGATACAGCCGCATAGTCCCAACTTGCCACAAGTCCGCGCATACTGTATGGATTCTGCCGGATTATTGTCTCGAACCCGTTTAATGCCGATACATATTCGCCAAGTTCCGCTTTGCATTTCTGTATGTAGTAGTAAGCATTAAGTATTAACGATGTGCTTCCGGTGTTATTCTGTATTAGATTTTCAAGATATGTCTTAAGGTTTCCTATTCTGTTTCCCGTACTGTCTGGCTTCAGTTCGCTCTTCAATGCCGATATGTATATTTTGTTCAGTATATCTATCGTCAGCAAACTGTCGGGATATTGATTGATAAATTCTATACATTTTATATATGAAGAATCGTATTTTCTTGCTCTTATGTCTATTGTTATACTGTTATGTAACTGTTCGAAACTATTTCCCTGATTTGTGGAATTATTTATTTTTATGGTGTCATTTATCTGTTCGTTCAGTGTAAATACCATATAGCCGTTTTCCTGCTGCCCCTGGCAATTAAACGGCTCGAATATAAAGTTTACTTTTTCCGGACTTCCGAACCAGTAAACGCTATCCATTACCGCAGGCGGGTCTTCTCCGTTTATTTTGAAGCAGTTTCCAATGGCTTTTACTTCGGACATATACAGACTGTCGGGAAATGTGCCGTTCAAATGTATAGAGTTGTCTCCGATATTGAAGTAATTATCTCCCTGGTCTATATCAAATATTGAACATTCTACGAACATATTATTTACAGTTTCGGCTTCGAGGTTTATTATGTTCTTTCCGCCTGTGTATAAGTTTCCCGAAGTTGACATATTCAGACTGCTCGATGAACCTGCTAATATTCCAGTTACTCCGGTTTTACCTGACTTTAGTTTTGAATAAATCATATTAGAAAATAAATCTACGCTCGAGTTTAATATATTCACAGGACTCGTATAGTTCATAATAAAGTTGCTTTTAATTGCACCTGATACACCCGAAATGAATATTGCCGTTCCTGTTCCGTTATCATCCAGGTTGAATGTGTTGCCTTCAATCAGGACAGGTAAAACAGGAGAGCCGGATGCCACTATGTTTATTGTTGGTGCTATTGTATCCGAAGAGTTGATTGTATTAAATGTGTTATACATAATATACATTTCATTTTCTTCAGGTATTTCACCGGTATAAACGAAGTTCAACGCTCCTGCGTTTTGCTGATTGTCGTAGTTGAATTCGCAGTTAGATATTTGTATCGAATAGCAGTTACTTGTATTAATAGAGTATGAATAATAAGGTGGTAATAAAGAAACAGGCGAGTTGTCGAATACGGTATATTTTACGGATATCAAATCGCAGTCTGAAAAATTCAGTCCTTCCCATTTTACTCCGTTTTGTCCCCTGAGAATGATTTGTTTCGAACTTGCCGTTGTACCTGTTGAGAATTGTCCGCCTTCGAGGTTTATTCCTCCGTGTGAAGAAAAGTTTATCGTTACTTTATCTTTCAGCGTAATGCTTTTGTTATTGCCGTTTACTATGCTGTCGCAGTTAAATTCCATATTTTCGAGTTCTTCGTCAGTTACCAGCGTTCCGCCGTCTATCATCACAGGAGAGATTTTATAAAGTTTTCCTTCTCCGGGCATAAACCAGCCGAGATTTACAGAACTGTAATTTCTTTTATCGAATACCCCAACCGTTGAATCATTATACAAATCAGTTATCTTCCAGTTGTTAAAATCTGAAAATGAAGACGAACTGCTGTCGAAAAATATTTTAACGTATCTTCTTCCACCGTTTTCGTTTTCCTCGAACTTAATATATGGTGAGCAACGCCTATTCAAAAGCATAAAATATTTACGATATGTATCTGAATTATTGTATATAGTAGCCTGGAAAAATGTACTGTCAGGATGTTCGGGGGTTTGTGAAGGTGTTTGTAATTCTCCAGGTATAGGTAAAAATGTTTGCATATTGTTTATATAGCTGTTATTAAATAAATCGTTTCTTTCATTTAATTTTCTGTATATATAGGATTTACTTGTAGTATCAAATCTTTTTAAATAAGTTGACCATTTATTATATTTCAATAATAAATTCTGTACTTTTCCGAATTTATCCTGCAGATAAACATTCTGATGACGTGGTGTAGTATCTATGTCCAAAATTCCACGCCAGTAATCGTTTTCCTTGGATAATCTATTTCCTGAATCGTAACCGAATAACCAAATTCCGTCAGGATTGTAAGATAATGCAAGATTTATAAGCAATTCAATTTCTTCATTAGAAGGTTCTTTAAGTTTATGTCCCCGTGCATACCATAAGTGAGTCTGAATGAAATTTATTATAGGTATATTATTATTTAGCATATCTATAAATTTCAATGTGAACATTAAATTCATCCCATCGGCATCTTCTTTATCTAAATGCTCTTGCAGCCAGTAGTCATAATGTTGTTTTGAGGTTACATACGATAATATCCCTTTTTCCGGTTCATAATCTTCAGATAAAAGTGTATTTGGATGATAGGATATTCTTCCTTCATATCCAGGTTCATCTAATCTAAATCCTTCAAGTGGATATGCACCCATCGTCAATATTTTAAATCCTGCATTATCTATTAAATAAGTTTTCATTTGTTCGGCTGTAAGGAGATACTCCCAGCAGTTTGGAATATTTGCTCTGATTAAATTATAATTTATTGAAGCAATCAATCCAAGTTTATTTCCGGAACCCTGCATAATCTGTCTGTTTACTTCTTTCATTGCGGGTATCTGATTAATTTCGAATTCATCGAAATAAAAGTAGTTCGGAAAATTAATATCATAATAATACATCGCCCAGTAAACCTCGGAATTGACTTTGCTTATCCATTCTTTTTTTCTCTGTGTCAAATATTGATGTGCAGGTTCGTTTTCCACCCGCACATAATCTATCCACATATCGCAGTTATCGTACCAGTAAATTCTAAAATCTACTTTGGAATCGTTATTCCAGTTAAAGATATCTACACCCTGTGGTGCAAGAAATTGATTGCCGGGGTAAATTATTAAATTTATTGTATCTTGAGGATATATAAAATGAAATGAATCTAAATAGTTACCGGAATAAATTGTATTTTCATCTTGTTTAAAATTCCTCACATATATATTCGCTTTTTTAACCAGATCACCTTCCCAATCGTATGCTTCCACTGCAAATACGGGTTTGTTAAAATTTTCCGGTCGGTTTGCAAATACCGAATCTATTCTTACTCTCGGTATTATATACCAGTTATATATCGAATCGGAATTCCATAGGTTTACATACCGGTTTGATTGTTCCCTGTTTGCTCGTAATTTTTCCAGAATGTAACAGGCATTTTTTCCGGGTTCCTCCGAATTGCTCTTACAGTATTTTACTCTTTCTCTATTCCCGTATTGTGAACTGTCATCCATGTCCCATATTCCTAAGTTATGGTTATTAACAGAACTTTCATAAGAATGAAACCAATACGGTTGATTTTCATCTGTTATTTGTTCTGCCTGATAATCGCTCCTCTGTCCCCCGCATAAATATTGTATTATCGGTCTGTCCATTATTGTTCGTATTTCCTTTCCACGGTTTACTCCTAGTCTTCCGAGTACTATAGGTTTATATATGGATGTATCCTGTAAATAATTGTCAATCGTATCATTAGAACTCCATCCCCATCCTGACGGTGCAGTGTATTTATGCCAGGTATTGAATTTAAGTGAATCGAAATATTGATAGTTATCGAATAACATTCCGTTATGGAAATATCCGATAATATATCCGCTGTCGGGTAAATTGTAATTGCTTGTTTCGTTCTTTCCGCCTACAGTGATGTTCGTCAGTTGAGATATGACAAAAACAATTACCGACGCTGTAAAGATTAACATCTTTATCGGTTCGATTATTTTCTTGTCTTTCATTTTTTTATATTTTAATTTTTATATGTTATATGTTATATGTTATATGTTATGTTATTTACTTTTTGTTATTTACTTTTTGTTATTTACTTTTTGTTATCTGCTATTTGACAAGTATCATTTTTCTCGTTTCCGAATATATTTTTCCATTATCTCCCGAAATTTCGAGTTTGTAAAAATATACTCCGCTCGGCAGTTCCGAAGCATCGAACCTGACAGTATGTTCCCCAAGTTCGTATTTTTTACTCGTCAGAACTTTTATCAACTTACCCGTAATATCATAAACTTTTATTTCCGCAAATCCCGAATTTAACATTTTAAATTTAATATTTGTAATTGAGTTGAAGGGATTCGGATAATTCTGTTCGAGAATGAAATCGTTAATCGTCTGATAATTATTTACTATACCTGTATAAATTGTAGTATCGCTCCCGCCAGTCGTAGTGTGAATTCCATCGATTAATTTATAAGCCCAACCATGTTTTCGGTCCACGAAATTTACACTATTACAAGTTACAAATCCAAAAGATGTATCAGGTATCTGATAACCCCAATTAAGACCTCCATCAGTTGATTTGTAAATCATACCTTTTAACTGATTATTTGGAAACCAATATACACCACCGTATCCGAAAAGAGTATCTAAATTTATTACAGAAAACGGTCGTACACCCGAAGTTAAAATTTGTCCCCCCTCAGGGGGTACGTTTACTGACAGCCAACTATTCGCTCCGTCAGTTGTTTTTTTCATAATATTAAAAGATTTCCATCCTATTAAGGTATCAGCAAAAAATATTCTTCTGAAAGCGTTTCCGGGAACCACAAACCAATTTAAACCTCCATTAGTTGTTTTATAAAGTTGAGAAGAAATACTTTCTACACACACAAACCCAATATCCTTGTTATACATATAGATTTTATTAGGATTATAAGATGGTCCGAAATCATACAAATAATGCCACGAATTACCTCCGTTCGTCGTTCGATATAAACCACCGTTGAATCCCCCTTCCTTTACAAACAATATTGTATCTTTATTCAATACTTCCATACTTTGAGGCCATATTCCTGTATATATAGAATCCCACGTGATACCTCTGTTTGTAGTTTTATATAACCATGGATAATCTGCACTTACGTAACAGCAACTATCATTATAGAATTTTATCCTGTTAAACGGTACTCCATCATAAGGTGGTCTGTAAATAAAACTAACAAACCAGTTATCTCCTCCGTTGGTTGTTTTTAATATAAATCCCGTACTGTCTGCTCTCTGATTCGTTACTGCAAATCCCGTCAGACTATCGAGAAATGTAATATCGTTTATACTTGCTCCGCCTAAATCAGGTATCGACTGCTGATACCACCCGCCGTTTATATTCATATCATAAAACTCGAATGAAGTGAATATTAACAATATCGATATCCCTATCAGCAGTGAATCTACCTTATCCATTATCATATTAATTGTTTTTTTCATTTTTTTATATCCTCAAGGTTCATTTACTCACGGTCTTTTCTTATTCCATTTGGCATAATAACATATTTCCTTTCGTTCCGGATTTGTCACTTATTACATCATATTTTATATTCGGTATCCTGAATATTTCATTTAAACATTGTACTTGCTCTTTCGTCTCATAATTTAATGCTATTATCTTTATACCTGAAAAATCGCTTATGTAATCTTTCAATTGAAATATTGACAATCCGTTTTTATTTACATCAGGTATGCTTGCTTTCAGAAATTCATAGTCTATTACAGGCATAAGCGATATTTTATTTCCCGATGCCTGTATTATCTGACGGTTAATTCCCCTTATTGACGGTAAATTGTTCAACTCCAACTTATCTGTCATATAATAGAGCGGAATATTCACTTCTTTATCGCATAAATGCATTGTCCGTCTGACTTCCGAATTGAGTTTCGATACCAGCATACTGTTTTTGTTTGTTAAGTACATATGTGCAGGTTCGTTTTCGATTCGAATGTAATCTATCCACATATCGCAGTTCCCGTACCAGTATATTTTATAATCTATTTTGCATTTAATACTCTTATCATACGGGTCTGTACCGTATGGGGATAATAATCTGTTATCAGGTGCAATTACGAAGTTCGTACTGTCACAACACATCTGTGTACAGAATGTATCTATATAATTTCCTTCATATATCTTATCAAACTCACACTTAAAATGTCTGGCGCTGACAATTACCTGTCTGAATAAATCTCCGTTCCAGTCATAAATTTCCAATGCAAATACGGGTTTGTTAAAGTTCTGAGGGCGATTTACGAATGCAGAATCCACTCTTACTCTCGGCATTATATACCAGTTGTACAGCGAATCGGAATTCCATAGGTTTACATACCGGTTAGATTGTTCTCTGTTTGCTCGCAATTTTTCCAGAATGTAACAGGCATTTTTTCCGGGCTCTTCCGAATTGCTCTTACAGTATTTTACTCTTTCTCCATTCCCGTATTGTGAATTGTCAATCGTGTCCCATATTCCTAAGTTATAATTAACTAAAGAATTTTCATAAGAATAAAACCAATACGGCTGATTTTCATCTGTTATTTGTTCTGCCTGATAATCGCTCCTCTGTCCCCCGCATAAATATTGTATTATCGGTCGGTACATTATTGTACGTATCTGTTCGCTTCCGTTATCATCCGATTCTATTATCTTAGTATGTTTTTGCCATGTGTTGTATTTCAGTTTATCGAAATATTGATTGTTATCGCAATGCACTCCGTTATGAAAATATCTGATATTATTATTACTTCCGGATAAATTGTAATTACTTGTTTCTGTTTTACTCCCTGACGTCTTGTTTGAAAATTGTGCAGCAACAAATAAAATTACCGACGCTGTAAAGATTAACATCTTTATCGGTTCGATTATTTTCTTGTCTTTCATTTTTTTATATTTTTAATTTTTATTTAATATATGTTATACGTTATATGTTATGTTATTTACTTTTTGCTATTTACTTTTTGCTATTTACTTTTTGTTATCTGCTATTTGACGAGTATCATTTTTCTCGTTTCCGAATATATTTTTCCGTTATCTCCCGAAATTTCGAGTTTGTAAAAATATACTCCGCTCGGCAATCCTGAAGCATCGAACCTGACAGTATGTTCTCCAGGTTCGTATTTTTTACCCGTCAGAATCCTTACCATCTTACCTGTAATGTCATATACTTTTATTTCCGCAAATCCTGAATTAAACATTTTAAATTTAACATTTGTAATTGAGTTGAACGGGTTTGGATAATTTTGAAACAGCTCGTAGTTCTGATTTGATATCGATATGTTATTATTTACGGATGTGTATATTGTTGTATCCATTCCTCCCGTAACTGTACGGACTCCGTTTTTAAGGTAACTCCA
>VGWA01000092.1 GCA_016873795.1 Ignavibacteria bacterium | reverse complement strand
TTCATACATATGACTAAAGTCATGGGCTGAATAGAAGCGGAAACGAGTAATACTAACTTAAGAAAGGCAAGATTGGGATCTCGAACATCCATCCATACATACATACATATAATAACCTGTCGTTGAATTTATCCGAATACCGTCAAAAATATCGATATAAAAAGACGAATATATGTTTAATTTTATCAGTTAAAAGTTATAATTTTTTTTCTAAATTTAGTATATTTTATAAAATTAAATTACAATAATATGAATAAGCTAACCCTTGAAAATTTAATCAGCCGGGATAAAATCAGCGGAAAACGAATATTGGTTCGAGTTGATTTTAATGTTCCGCTCGATGAGAACAGGAATATTACCGATGCAAAAAGAATCGTAGAATCACTGCCTACGATTAATGCGATTATAAAAAACGGCGGGAAATGTATTTTAATGAGTCATATGGGAAGACCGAAAGGGGAACGAAATCCTAAATATTCTCTCGACGTTGTTGCAAAATACCTCGCGGGTAATCTCGATATGAGTGTATTATTTTCGGACGATTGCATAAGCGATGATAACTTGTTGATGATAGAAAATATGAAAGAGGGTGAAATCTTACTTTTGGAAAATCTGAGGTATTACAGGGAAGAAGAAAAAAATGACCCTGAGTTTGCGAAGAAACTTGCAAGATACGGGGACATATACGTAAACGATGCATTCGGTACCGCACACCGTGCGCATGCTTCGACGGAAGGAGTAACACATTTTATAGAGATTTGTGCTGCGGGTTACTTAATGGAAAAGGAAATCAAATATCTGTCTGCTGCAATCGAAAACCCGAAAAGACCTCTGTGCGCTATTTTAGGCGGGTCAAAAATCTCGGGAAAAATAGAAATTATTATGAATCTGCTTAATACCGCAGATAAAATTTTAATCGGCGGGGGAATGATGTTCACGTTTTTTAAAGCACTCGGATATGACATCGGAAAATCTATTCTGGAAGAAGATAAAGTGCAGCTTGCAAAACAAATCTACGATAAAGCATCCGAAATGCATAAGGAATTTTTACTGCCTTCTGATGCGGTATATGCCGATAAATTCGAGAATGATGCGGAAATAAAAATAATGGATTGCAGTATGATGCCCGAAGTATGCAAGGAATGCATCGGGATGGACATCGGACCGGAGACTATTGAAAGATTCAAACACGCAATACTCGAGTCGAAAACAATTATTTGGAACGGTCCAATGGGAGTATTTGAAATGGATAATTTTTCAAAAGGTACTTTCGAAATCGCACGTGCACTTGCCGATGCTACTAAACTCGGTGCAATTACCGTCATCGGCGGGGGAGATTCAGCTGCTGCAATAGCAAAGGCTGGGCTTGAAAGCGAGGTTACTCATGTTTCGACGGGAGGAGGCGCATCACTCGAATTCCTCGAAGGAAAAATCCTGCCCGGTATCGCCGCCCTCACAGATAACAAATAGTAAAAAGTAAATAGTAAATTTATCAAATGGCAGTAAGTAGTGTAATTAAAGATAAATCTTTGAGATTTGCATTTAGAATTGTTAAATTATACAAATATTTAACTGAAAAAAAGAAAGAATATGTGTTATCAAAACAAGTCTTAAAATGCGGTACTTCTATAGGGGCGAATGTCGAAGAGGCTCATGGAGCAATTTCAAAGAAAGATTTTTCGAATAAAATATCAATTGCGTATAAAGAAGCAAGGGAAACATTGTATTGGTTAAAACTTTTACAAAAAGGAGAATTTATCAATCAGAAACAATGTGATTCATTGAGCAAAGATTGTGAAGAGCTCAATAAAATATTGTTTTCAATTTTAAAAACTATGAGAATAGAAAAATAGAAAACTGAAATAATTATTATTTATTATTTACTTTTTACTATTTGTATCGTTATTTGTCGATTATTGCTGCCGTGAATTCTCCCTCGCAGGCAATCTCGCCTCCTAATTCGTTGCGGTAAGCTCTGCCGACAAGCCGGCACATGTTTTTTCTGTAATAAGTAAGCTCCATTTCTAATATTAACTGGTCGCCCGGAGTTATCGGCTTTCGGAATTTTACCTTGTCAATCGAACCGAAAAATACAAGTTTCTTTTCCGGCTCTTCGATTGTGTTCAATAGAAGTATGCAGCCGCACTGTACCATTGATTCTATTATTAATACGCCGGGCATTATCGGAAGAGCAGGGAAGTGTCCTTGAAAAAATGGTTCGTTGTAAGTAACATTTTTTACCCCGATAATTTTTTGTTCATCCATATCTATAACTTTATCAACAAGCAGAAACGGATAGCGGTGTGGCATTATTTTCATAATCGCATTTATGTCAAAAACAACGTCTCCCGATTTCAATACCTGATATTTCCTTACTATTTTTTTCTTGAGATATAATTTTCTGAGCATCTTTGTAAATTCCACGTTAGCCGCATGCCCCGGTCTTGCAGCGAGTATTTGCCCTATCACCGGAGCACCGATTAATGCAAGGTCTCCCATCAGGTCAACAAGTTTATGGCGTGCGGGCTCGTTTTTATATCTTAATTTTACGTTATTTAATATACCATGTCCGAGTTTTATTGATGGATCAAGTTCGAGTTTCTTTTTTAATTCCTCGAATTCCGCTTCGGTAAAATCCCTGTCGACTATGACTATTGCGTTATTCATACTTCCGCCTTTTATTAGTCCGGCGTCTTTTAACATTTCAACTTCTTTCAGAAAACAAAATGTTCTCGCCGGTGCAAACTCGGTTGCAAATTCTTTCTGGGAATTAAATAATCCCGTATGCTGTACTCCGAGTGCCGGATTCTGAAAATCTATCATAACAGTTATTCTGAAATCGTTTTTGAGCGGGAGAGCAACTATGTCTACAAGATTTTTCTCGTCGTGATAGTGGACCGTATCTTCTATAACCAGATAATCCCGCTTTTCTTCCTGCTCCGCAATTCCCGCTGTATGCAGTGCATCCACGTAATCTTTTGCGCTTCCGTCCATTACCGGCGGCTCGTTTGAATTTAACTCGACTATTATATTGTCAATTTCACAGCCGACAATAGCGGCAAGTACGTGTTCGACTGTGTGTACTTCCACTCCGTTTTTTCCGATCGTCGTACCACGCGATATGTCAATAACATGGTCTATATCTGCCGGTATTTCGGGAGAGTTTTCACAGTCGGTTCTCCTGAACCTGATTCCGTAATCTGCAGGGGCAGGTAAAAAAGTCATAGTGGAATCGTTTCCAGTATGAAGTCCTGTTCCGCTCAAACTTACCGGTTTTGAAATTGTTCTTTGTTTTTCGAGCATATCTTTGCTATTTATTTTTTTCCAGTTTTTTTAATCGTTCGATTATTTCCGGAATTTTATTAATTCCGGCTTCGTCAAATACGGCTTCTTTTGCCGGTTTGCACCTGTACCCGCCGTACATTCCGGGCTTCGTTATCGATTTTGTTACGCCCGTCTTTGCGAGTAAAATGACGTCATCGCAAATCGAAAGATGACCGATTATTCCTGCCTGTCCCGCTATCATACAGCGTTTTCCGATTTTTGTCGAGCCGGCAATTCCGACCTGTGCGGCTATTACTGTATCGTCGCCGATTATGACATTGTGGGCTATCTGTATCTGATTGTCGAGCTTAACACCGCGGCAGATTAGTGTTTCACCGAGCGTGGCTCTGTCTATCGAACAGTTACTGCCGATTTCCACGTCGTCTTCAATTTTTACAATCCCTAACTGAGGGATCTTTTTATAAGTGCCGTCTTTTTGCTTCGCCTGACCGAATCCGTCGCTGCCGATTGCCGTACCGCTGTGTATTATGACGTTGTTCCCTATAATGCATTTTTTGTAAATTGTAACGTTCGGATATATTATGCAGTTGTTTCCGATTTTTACACCGCTGCCAATTGAACAATTGGAAAAGATTTTTGTGTTGTATCCTATCCGGCATCCGTTTCCTATTTTTACGAAATCGTCTATGAAAATTTTATCGCCCGTCTTTGTATTTTCAGGAACCGATGCGAATTTCGAAATACCGCATAGTTCGGATATTTCCTCATGTTCGAAATGTTTTAATAATTTTAAAAATGAATTGTAAGGGTCTTTAACTCTCAGAAGGGTTATTTCTCTTCTCGGAACCGAAGGTTTGAAATTTTCGGATGTCAAAACTGCACCGGCTCTTGTTGTGCCGTAATGCTTCTCGTACGCAGGATTTGCTATGAACGTAATTTCATTTTCCTTTGCTTCTTCGATTTTTGCAATACCGGAAATTTCCGTGTCCGGATTTCCCTCGATTACCGCTTCGGTTATATTTGCTATGTCGGAAATTTTCATCTATTTACCCTCGAGTATTCGCTGAACTTTAACGGTTAAATCGTGCTTTTCGTTTACGTAAAGAAGAAATATGTCGCTGTTCCTGTCAAATACATAATCGTAATCTCCTTCTTTTGCAACTGTCTCAATTGCCTTGAAAATCCTGTCAAGTACCGGCTTCATGAATTCCGTCTGCTTCTGCGTGTATTCGCCGTTCTCTCCGAATTTCTGGATTTTGAAGTTCGAAATGGAATTGTCAAGGTCGGAAATCTCTTTATCGTATTTTTGCTTTAACTGTTCAGTCAGTATCAGTTTCTTCTTTTCGAAATCTTCTTTCATTAATGTAAGACTGTCCTGTAATACTTTTAACTGTGCCTGCCATTCACCGACGATTAAATCCAGCCGCTGTTTTGCGTCTTTCGCTTCCTGCAGGTTATCCATTATTCTCTTTGAATCTATGTATCCGACTTTTGTCTGGGAAAATAACGGAACTGAAAATACCAGTATTAAAAATAAGATTAAATATTTTTTATGCATTATTATGTTTTTTTTTGAGTGTCTTGATTCCTGACTTTTTTTACTTACTAACCTATTTCAGCTTGTCAAGTACCTTGAATGTTATGTCGAACTCTTTGTCGCCGTATAATAAATTTCCGTCGGCTTTGTCGAATACAAAACTGATTTTATTTGCTTTAGCCACATCTTCTATTGCTTTGGTTATTTTATCTTTAAGAGGTTTGAACATTTCCTGCTGCTTTTGAAGAAGTTCCTGCTGTACTTTCTGTTTATATACGGTTAATGCTTCGTCGAGATTTTGTAATTCTCTTTCAAGCTCGGTCAGTTCCTCTGTGATTGCATCCTGCTCTGCCTGTGATTTTATCTCGTTGTTTTTTATTTTCCGTTGTGCTTCTTCGTATTTTGCCTTCAGATTTTCAGCTTTTTCCTTTATTTCGGTTTCCCTTGCTTTTATTGTGTCTATGTATAACTTCTGAAGATTTTCCAGTGTGTCGAGAATTAATTGCGATTCAGGCAACTGTTTGAGTATAACTTCACTGTCAACGAATCCGAGTTTCAGGTCTTTTTCCTGTCCTGTTAAATTAACCGTAACAAAAAAAATCAATAGCAGTAGTGTTGTCAACGATAATTTTAAGTTTTTCAAATTAATTTTCTCCTTATGATTTTAAATTTTAAAATGTTCTGCCGAATTGAAAATGAAATAACAGTTTCGGGTCCTGTCTGTCTTCGATTAGTCTGTCGAAACCGTATCCGAAATCGAATCCGACGAGCCCGACAGCAGGAAGCAGTATTCTGACACCGAATCCCAGCGAGCGTCTTAAATCAAACGGGTCAAGATGTGAAATATCAGGCCATAAATTTCCCGCTTCTGCAAAAATTGTGGCATAAACAGGCATCGGCTCGAAAGCAAGAGGTATTCTTAAATCTGCTTCGAGTTTTAATGCTACTTTACCGCCGAACGGGTCGCCGTTTATGTTTTTCGGTCCGATGTTCCGGTCATCATAACCCCTCAACGCTATTGTATTGTATGCTAACCCGTTGCCGCCCATGTAAAAATATTCTGTCGGGGGAAGATATTTGTCTTTGCCGAACGGATTTATGAAAGAAAAATCGAAACTCGAGTATAATACCAGACGGAAACTTCTTATAACCTGTGTATATGCTTCGGCTTTAAACTGGTTTTTTATGTATGTGATGTTACCGGGAAGAAACGGTCCGCCCGAAAGCTCGGTCAGGTTTAATACCCTTGTCCCTGATAACGGGAAAAGCGGGTCGAATATTGTCGAACGGCTGAGCGTTTGTACTAAACTGAATTGTGTTCTTACTCCCGTTTGGTAATAATCTCCGCCGTCTATTACGTTTGTCCTTTGAAATTTTACCGACCAGTCGCCTCTGAAATAATCATCGGGCCAGCGGAATCGCCTTCCGATGTTGAATATCCCTCCCGTTTCCCGTACATCATAAAAATAACTCTGACGGGTGTCGAAAATGTTTACGCCGAATAGTGTCGGAGTGTTCATTAACCAGGGTTCCTGAAATCCTATCGAAAAAGTCCTGTAATTGCCGCCTTCCCCGAACATCCATTGGAAATTCAAAATCTGCCCCGCTCCGCCTGTGAACGGTTCGGAAATATCGAAGTTGTTGAATGTCAGTCCGAGTGCTCCCGTAAATCCGAAATATCCGCTGTATCCTACCGATGCATTAAACTGGTCGGATGACCTTTCCTGTACAAGATATGTTATGTTTACCGTTGAATCGTTTTCGAGTGTGATGTCCTGTCCTAATCTTTCGGGATTAAAATAATTTAATGCGTTTAACTGCTGTAAACTTCTCTTTATGTTTCCGCGGTTGAAATAATCACCTGGATATGTGTACAATTCCCTGCGGAGTACTTTATCCTTTGTTTTTTCGTTTCCCTCGATTTCGATTCTGCCCAGTTTAAACTGATTTCCTTCGTTTATTCTTACCGTTATATCTATCTTGTTTCCCCCGACAACTTTATCATCTTCTACTTCCGCATTGAATCCGAGATAACCGTTATCGTAATATAAAGAACTTATGTCCGTTTCTTTTTCGTTACTGTAAAGGTTTTGCTGGAATTTTTGCATGTCATATACATCGCCCGGCTGAATATCCAGCCGTTCCAGCAGTAATGAATCAGGGTATATCTTGTTGCCTGAAAAATCAACCTTGTTGACGTAATATTTCTTTCCTTCATTGACTTTAATTGTAATGTCTATGTCTTCTTTGTCTTCCGAAAGTTTCATATCGAATCCGGTAATCTCTGCGTCCTTGTAGCCGAGTGATTTGTAGTAATTTACAATATACCTTTTATCCTCTTCGAGTTTTTCTTTGTCGTATAATGCATTGTCCCAGATTTTCCACCAGACTTTTTCGGCTGTGTGTTCCATTGCACTTCTGAGAGCGCTCACTGAAACATTATTGTTTCCTTCGAAATAAATGTTCCTTACGGTTACCTTTTTCCCTTCGTCAATTTTTATTCTTATTCGTGCTTCGTTGCTTGCGGATATTAACTTGTCTACTTTTACTTCGACGTGAGAATATCCTTCCGAAGTGTAATATTTCTTCAGGTAATATTCGGTATCTTTTATTTTTTGCTCTGAAATTACTTCTCCGGGCACGAGAAAAATGTATTTCTTTAAATCATCTTCCGAAAATTCGTCGTTTCCCGTTATGTCTACGGTCTCTACTCTCGGTAGTTCCTCAATTTCAATTACAAGATATATATCGTTTCCGAATTTTTTGTCTATGTATAAACTTATGTTCGAAAATAAACCCAGATTCCAGAGCTTTTTTATCGCGGATCTTGTTTCGTCGGACGGAACAGAAATTTCCATGCCTGTTCTTAAACCCGTGTATCCGATGATTGTGTTCGGGTCGTATGTTCTGTTCCCTTTTACCGATATGTTCGCAAGTTTGTAAGTTGCAGGACCTTCATCCTGAGCCGCTGCGTTTTTTGATAATATAAAAAATATTAAAAGCAGGGGAATCGATATTTTAAGTATTCGTAACAATTATGTCAGCTTTTTGTTTTTTTTATTTGTTCGCTTGTCATGCCGAATCTTCTTTCCCTGTTTTGAAAATCTCTTATTGCTTTGTATAAATGCTCACGCCTGAAATCAGGCCAGTAGATGTTTTCTATGTAAATTTCGCTGTATGCCGCCTGCCATAAAAGGAAATTGCTTATTCTGAATTCGCCGCCCGTTCTTATTAACAGGTCAGGGTCGGGTATATTGCCTGTTACTAAATACTGAGCAAATATTTTTTCGTCAATTTCATTTTCGGTTATCTTTTTGGATTTGACGTCTCTTATTAGATTCTTTGCGGCATTTACAATGTCCCATCTGCCGCTGTAACTGAGAGCTAAATTTAAAACCATCAGACTGTTGTCTTTTGTCTTGTGTACTGCTTCCATCAGTTCTTTGTAAACAGCATCAGGCAGTTTGAATAAATCTCCCGACGCGGTTAATTTGACGTTATTTTCATGCAGCCGGTCTGTCTCGTCTTTCAGTGCTTTGATAAGCAGTTTCATCAGTATCGTAACTTCTGACTGCGGCCTCCTCCAGTTTTCAGTCGAAAAAGTGTATAAAGTAAGATATTTTACACCGAGCTGCCCGCATGCTTCTACCGTATCCCTGACTGATTTTACTCCTTCTCTGTGTCCGAAAATACGCGACTTTCTGTGCATTTTTGCCCATCTACCGTTGCCGTCCATTATTATGGCTATGTGTTTCGGGATCTCACCGGATGACTTTAATTCATCCTGTACTTTCTTGTCTCTTGATGTTGGTATTTTCAATTTCTTTTGTTTTATCCTATTAACATCGCTTTTCTTACTTCTTCCATCGTGCTCTCCGCTGTCTTATGTGCCTTCTTTTCACCTTCTTCAAGTACGTCGATTATGCCGTCTTTGTTTCTTTCAAGCTCATAACGCTTCTCGCGGATCGGCTTGAAATATTCGCTTATCTTTGATGTGATTTTGTTCTTGCAGTCGACACATCCGAGTGTTCCGCTCATGCATCCATGCCTTATCTCTGCTGTTTCTACTTCGTTGAATTTCTTTTGATATGTGAAAATCAGGCAAATATCCGGGTTTCCCTTGTCTCCTTTTCTCAGTTTTGCAGGGTCGGTGTATGCTTTCCTGATTTTTGTTATTATCGTTTCTTCGTTGTCAGAAATTAAAATCGTGTTTCCCAGCGATTTGCTCATTTTGGTTTTACCGTCAAGTCCCGGTAATCTTGAAAAACCTGTTATTTTCGGCTCGGGAAGCGGGAAAATTTTCCTGCCGTCTTCTGGTTTATAATGCTCGTTGAACAGATTCGCTATGTGCCTGGTTATTTCTATATGAGGTACCTGATCTTCTCCG
>VGWA01000091.1 GCA_016873795.1 Ignavibacteria bacterium | reverse complement strand
ATTTCTGACTGCTGCTGTGTTAATGCTTACTTTATCCGCACCGTTGCTTAATAATTCCTTGAAATCCTCAATCCTGTCAACTCCTCCCCCAACAGTAAACGGCATAAATATTTCTTCCGAAGATTTTCTGATTATATCTAAATTAGGTTTTCTTGCTTCCCTGCACGCATCCAGATCAAGAAAAATTAATTCATCGGATGCTTGTGCTTCGTAAATTTTTGCCTGTGACACCGGTTCTCCTATTTCAAGAACTTTGTTAAAATTTACCGTAGTTACAAGTACCATCCTGCCCTTAGCAAATTTGCTGCTTTTTAACTGAAGTTTCGGTATTAATCTTTTTCTCAGCAATTTGTTGTAAATGTTAAGGGTTAAGAGTTAAGCGTTAAGAGTTAAGAGTTAAGAGTTAAGAGTTAAGCGTTAAGAAGTTTTTTAAAACACGCAGTCCGTAATCCTGACTCTTTTCAGGATGAAATTGTACTGCAAAAATGTTTTCTTTGTTGACAGCTGCTGTTACTGTAATTCCGTAATCACAAGTTGCTTTTATATCCGTTTTATTTTTGCAGTTCATATAATATGAGTGTACAAAATAAAATTCGGATTTTTCAGGCAATCCTTTGAATAAAGGATTATCTTTATCGTATTTTATATTATTCCAACCGATTTGCGGTACTTTCAAATTTTTATCCTTCGGCTCAATCTTAATTACCTCGGCATCAAACCATCCAAAACCTTCGAATTCTCCGTCTTCATAACTTTTTTGAGCCATAACCTGCATACCCAGACATATTCCCAGTATGATTTTTTTCTTTGTTAAGATTTCTTCATTTAAAACATCCCAGAATCCTAATTCCCTTAAGTTTTTTACGCAGTCTTTAAAGGCTCCTACTCCCGGAAGAATCAGTTTATCACATTCTGATATATCGTTTTTATTGTTGCAATACGTAACATCGCCTCCTACATATTCAGCGGCACTGTAAACAGATAGTAAATTCCCCATTCCGTAGTTAATGATGCCGGTTTTCATCGATGCATGAAAAGTGAAAAGTGAAATATTAAAAAAAGATATATATACAAATTAAATCATTTCTGTTTATTTAATAAATAATTTCTTAGCCCTATAATCAAAGATTTCATTTTTTCTATATCTTCGTATAGTGTTTTTTCTTCTGTATATTTTAATCTTTCTGCAATTATATATTGTGTTTCAAGTTCTGCTAAAGAACCTAATGCAATATTTATAAAATTAAGAAATTCTTTATCTGATTTTCTTGCTGCTCCTTCACTTATATTACTCGGAATTGACACAGCACATTTTCTGATCTGGTTTGTTAAACAATATTTTTCATTATCCGGAAAATTCTCTGTCATCTTATAGACTTTTTCAACTAAATCAACAGCATGCTTCCATATTTTCATATCTTTATGATCCACTTTTCACCTTTCACTTTTCACCTTTCACTCGAGATAGTTGCTTCTCCGCTTCCTCCCTCGGCATATTTCCCTCTCTTGACCATTTTTCATAGTCGGGTAATTTTTCACCCTCTTTTATCTTCGACCTGTCAAAGGACCAGGGAGATACTGTGTGGCTTAATGCTATTTCGTAAAATTCATCTTCAGTTATGCCAACATAATCCAGAAATATGTCTAAACTCGGAGGTCTTTTCCCTTCACATTTATTAATCAAATCCAATGCCTCTCCCCTTTTAAGCCTGCTATTCCTTATATCTATTGAAGCAAGATGCGTTGGTCTTGTATAACCTCTCTTTATATATTTTATATAGTCTCTTACACCCTGCATAAAACATTCAATCTTTTCATAGGTATATCCCGGAGGAACATTTTCCACTAAGTCACCTTTCCATCCCAGTTCCTTTTCGATTATCTTTGCCTGCTTCTTTACGTCCCAGGGAATATATGATCCAAGACAGACAGAACGGTATCCTATTTTTCTCAGTTCTTTTAAGGGAGGATAAGAAAAAGGTTTCAAATCCCTTTCATCTACAGTTCCGTTTAATCTTACAAACATGTCTTCGGCGCTGATTCCTAAATTTACAAATCTGTTGAATCTTTTCTCGTCGACTTCCTCCGGCTGGTCATAACTATAATATGAAGTATATTCGGCTGACGGCTCTCCCCAGATTATAAGCGGAATGTTATGCCGTATTGCAATCCACATAGGATACGCAAATATACCTGTATGACAGTGCCAGCAGAAATCTCCTTTTTCAAGAAAACTCCGGAGCATTAATTTCTGAACTAATTTCCAATTAGGTGTAAAGTTATGAAAGGCAACTCCCAGTTTTCTTATTACCCTTGTGGTGTTTTCAAGTAAATTCGGTCTTAAAAAACCATGGTCAAATCTTACAACAAGAGGTTTTAATCCATATTCTTTTACAAGATAATATAATGTCCAGGTGCTGTCTTTTCCTCCGCTGTAAGGTATAATGCAGTCATAATCGTAATTTCCTCTGTATTTTTCTATCAGTATATCTAATTCCTTCTTTTTTTCGGTCCAGTCAATTTTTTCTTTCTTAAATTCGTGTTGTCTGCAGATATTGCAAACACCTTTATCATCAAAGTGAATTGTTTCATGTGTTTCCGGCAGTATACACTTTGTACATCTTTTTAAGTTCATTTTTTATTTATCCTTTAAATTATTTTTTAATCCTTTAAATATATCACCTGCAATTATTTTGAGACAGGATATAAATTCTGTTTTCTCAATTTTGTGTATCCATTTAATTTCTTTATAAAAATCCATAGGAAAGGAATTTAAAATTTCACAATGTGAAAAAAATAATGCCTACTTAAAGCAGTACCACCTGTTAGATAAAACGGTAGTTTTAAATTTCTCACGATTTTCAGAATTCCATCCTGAAGCGGGTAAAGTTTCTTTTTGTAATAATTTTCTTGCAAATTCATACTTTTCCTGTAGATCCGTGAAACGGATTTTTGAAATAAAATCTTTTGTAATAATTTTACGGATATTCTCAATCCCTAAAATACTTATCAAATCATACCAGAATAATCTTTCAAACATGCGAATCAGAATTCGCTCTACCTTGTGGTTATAATTTTTCGTGTCTTTGAGATACTCAAAAAGAGGATTTAAATTTACTTTATAATCCCAAAATACCTTTTTTACTTTTTTTATATCTTTCCTGCTCAGCATTTAATTTAATCTTTTAAAACCGGAATGACATACCGGTCCTTTTAAAAATCTTTTTGGATTTCCGGACTCAGACACCCGTTTTATAAAAGCAAACGCTTTGTTACAGGCAGCTGCGTAAGATTTTATATGATGACTTTTATGAGAATATGAAGAATAAAAAGCGGTTGCAGCGAGAAATCCCTGCTCAAGCATTTTTTGTGTAAATAGTGTCTTGTAAACAAGAGGCTCTTTGCAAATAAATGAAAAATGTCCGAGAGGATCTATTCCCGATATTTGAATATCGAGTCTGAATTTCCCTGCAGTACTTTTCCAGATTTTCTTGACTTTTCTCCCTGTCTCTATCAAATGCTTGGGAACATCATTGTATATTATCTTTTTTATTGTTGCAATTGCGGCAACAGGACCGATTTTTTCCGTCCAATAGGTGCTGCTGATAAAGGAATCCTGTGCGGACTGCATAACTTTTTTCTTGCCTATTACTGCCGCCATCGGAAAACCGTTGCTTATTCCCTTTGCAAAGACCGCAATATCCGGTTCAAGTCCGTAAATCAAATGCGCTCCTCCTGAAGTCAGTCTGAAACCAGAAGTGATTTCATCTGCTATTAACGGAATATTTTTTTTAAATGCGGATTTACGGACTGCAAATAAAAATTCCTTCTCAGGTTCATAATTTCTGATAGTCTCGAGAACTATTGCTCCGGTTTCATTTTTATGCTTTTCAAATATTCTCAAAAATCCTTCGGTATCATTGTATTCAAACGGTATTGTCAGTCCACTTAAATTATCGGGAACTCCAAGAGGATTCAAACCCGGAAGCAGATGGCCGTTCAGCGATTTTTTACTCATCAAATTAGCCGATAAATACCAGTCATGCCATCCGTGGTAGCCGCAGAATAATACTTTATCCTTTCTTGAATATGCTCTTGCTATCCTGACTGCAACAGACATAGCTTCCCCTCCTGTTCTGACATACCTTGTCATTTCCGCCCAGGGATGTAAATTAATAAGCAGTTCTGCTAACTCGACTTCTTCAGGAACATTCAATGTGTTCATACTCCCGCTGTCGATACAGCGCTTAACGGCATCATTGATATCTCTGTCTGCATAACCGAGAATACAGGAACCTATGCCCATATAACTCATATCAATATATTTTTTCCCGTCTAAATCCCATATTTCGCAACCTTTAGCTTTTTTATAATATGAGGGCCAGCGTTCCGGAAGAAACATTTCCGGTCTTTTAGATAAAAGCTGAGTACCGCCGGGTATCAGCGTTTTGGCTTTATTGTATAATTCCTGCCCTTTTTCCATTATTATTTAATAATTTTATCGTCTTTTAATGACTTAATTAATCCTTCATTTCTGTTTATATGTTTGTTAATATTAATAAGTTCGGGATACTTTTCTAAAATATTCAATATATCTTTGAGATTTAAATATCTTTTGTGACTGCCTGCCAGTCTATATATTTCTGAAATTAACTTATAATCTTCCGGATTATCCAGCGTTAATCTTAACCTGCTGTAATTTATCCGGCTCTTATAGCACCCTGTTTTATATTTTTCTTTATGATTTCTAATATATAGTGTAACATGCTCTCTTTCAGATTGTAATCTTGCATTCGTCCATGCCTCACACAAAACACTGAATTTAAAAATTTCAGTATCCATTCCGTCCGGAAAAGTTGGCGGGTCAACATTAGAAAAATAATCGTATTTACCTTCATAGTATTGGTTTATTGTTTCATCAACAATCTCCGGATCAATCAAAGGACAGTCACCTGTAATTCTTACAATACTTAGAGGATTGTATATAAGTGCTGCATTATAAAACCTGTCAAGAACATCATCCAGGCTTCCCCTGAAACAATCAGTTTTGTTTCGTAAAGCCCATTCGTACAAGTGATCATCACTATTATCTATACTCGTTGCTAAAATTATTTTATCTATAAGTTTTGAATATGATAATTGGTTGAATACCCGGGCTATAACCGGTCTGCCATTCAGATCCAGCATCATTTTCCCGGGCAACCTGGAAGAGCTCATTCTTGCCTGAACAATGCATAAGGTCTTAATCTTCATTCTTTTCTGATTCCCATTTAAAAGGCAGTAAGAAATTTTCGTTTTCTGTTTTTAAAATGTCAAGTATTTCTTTACTTTTGTTTATTGTTTCGAGTTTTTCCATTGCTCTTATTGTTTCCCTGACATGATTAAAGTTATCAACGCCGATAATTACTTTATCGGCAAAACCGTTTGAAAGACAGAAATTTAATGCTATTTCCTGTTTCGTTGCGTTCAGATTATGTGATATTTTATCGAAATCCATCAAACTTTTTTTGAAATCTTTAAAATAAGAATTAAGTTCATCCGGCTTTTTGAAGATTAATCCCTGTAAATAAATCGACCTTAAATGAATTTCAATATTTTTTGATTTTAATCTGTCAAAATATTTTTCAAATCTCCTGTCAAAGACATTATAGGGTATTTGCAGTGTCTCAAACTCAACATTATTATCCAGTAAAAAATCAAGTTCAGAGGTAATATACAATGAAAATCCGATTTTTTTTATAATTCCTGTACTCTGGATTTCTTTTAATACCTGCAGTAATTCGGGATTGTTTTTAAAATCTTTAAAAGAATGGAATAAATAACCGTAAATACTGTCAGTTTTTAAATTGTCAAGAGTAGATTGCAGTAGATTTTTAATTTCGCTTATTTTACAGTTTGAAAATTTGCTGATAATATTAAAATTTTTTCTATCCGGAAAACTTCCGATAACTTTTTCGCTTGTACCGTATGCTGAAGCTGTATCGAGAAAATTAATATTATTTTCGAGAGCAAAATTTAAAATATTATGAACTTCTTTTTCCGGTACAATTCCCGTTTTGTTATTAATTCCATAATCTATACCAAATTGCGCAGTCCCGAGAGCAATTCTACGACAAAGGTCTATTTTCTCTTTACTTTTCACTTTTCACCTCTCACTTCTCACTTTTCATTCCCCCCCCTTCACTCTTAACGCTTCACTCTTCACTTCTTAATTATATATTCCCATTTTAACGGTTCTCCTTCTTCAATATCGCAACTTGCAGTTTTTCCCAATATTTCAAAATAGTACTTTGGATGTAATCCATAGCCCGGTCTGATTGAACGTATATTTTCTCTTGTAAAGATATCTCCTTTTTTTATATTCTTGACAACAAATAATGAACGGGAGAATACTCTGTTGGATTTAACTTTTTCCGATAATTCATAAGTTACTTTTCCTAACGCTTTTTCTACTTCCCTGATTGCATTAACCATAGTTTTAAACTCATGAGGTTCTAACGAAAATGCAGAATCGGGTCCGCCAAGTTTCCTGTCAAGTATAAAATGTTTTTCAATAATTTTAGCCCCCAATGCCGCAGCAGCTATTGGAACAGAAATACCGAGTGTATGGTCTGATAATCCTGATACTACACCAAATTTTTCAGCCAAATCAGGGATTGTTTTTAAATTTGCTTCTTCAAAAGGAGCGGGATAAGCAGAAGTACATTTTAAAAGTGCAACATCTCTGTTTCCGGTATTCTTGCAAGCTGCAATTGCTAATTCTATATCTTTTAATTCCGCTATTCCCGTTGAAATAATTACAGGTTTTCCTTTTGATGCAATATATTCAATCAAAGGTAAATCCTGAATTTCAAATGATGCTACTTTATAAATCGGATTGCCTAATGTTTCGAGAAAATCTACCGCTGAATTGTCAAATGGTGTCGAAAAACAAATTAAATCAAGACTTCGTGCTTTATCAAATAATTCCTTATGCCACTCCCATGGTGTATATGCTTCTTTGTATAAATCATAAAGTGATTTTCCGTCCCATAAAGTGTCACTCTTGATTTGAAAATAGTTTTTACTGCTGATAATAGTTAAAGTGTCAGGGGTATATGTCTGAAGTTTCACAGCATCTGTCCCGGATTCTTTCATCGCTTCAATTGTATCAAGTGCAATTTGTAAATTCTGATTGTGATTAGCTGATAATTCTGCAACCACAAAAATTTTATTTTTCAGAAATTCTCTTAAAATCAATTTTTTTTACTTTTTCTAAATATAATTTTTTAAAATCAATTATCTTCATATCCCATTGTATATTTCCAATTATCTCTTCAACTTTATGTAAATCTTTTTTGTAATGTATTGAACCCGCTTTAATATTATTTTTAATTGGTACAAATTGTTTATTTTTTATAAATATCCATTTCTTCTTGATTAATTCCTGAATCTTGTTTTGAAGTGTTTTGTAAGATGAGGTAAATGTTTCTATGTTTTCGTCGAATTTTATTTCTTCTTGAAATAAAATATCACCCGAGTCAATATTAACATCAATTTTATGAATTGTAACCCCTTTTGGGGTATCATAAATAAAGCTCCAAAAATTCGGTGATGCTCCTCTATTCCATGGCAAATAAGATGTATGTAGATTTATAATCTTATCCGGATAATTTTCTACGATTTCAGGTGGAATAATATGGTTATAGTTATAACTAATCATAAATTCTATATTCTCTTCAATTAAAAATTTAATATTAACCCTCTGAGAATATGTCAACACATCTTCGTTTTGTACTTTGATTAACCAATCAATTAGCGGTCTGGAATTTATATTATTTGTAAGAAATAGTATTTTCAAAAAAATTTATTATTCTTTCTATTAAACATTTTGTTGACCGTTCAAATATACAATTATTTAAATTATTAGACAACTTTCTTCTAATTGAATAAGTTTTCAATTTTAAAAAAATAATACTTAGTTTTTGCACAAGTGTTCGAACCGAATGTTCTTTATAAATACAGGAATTGTAATCAGTCCAACCAGTAAGATTATTCTTCTGATTATCCGTTGTCTGAATTATAATTGATGGAATACCAAATGCGGCAAGTTCATATATGGTTTGTCCTGCGGCAGATACCGCAATGTCAGTACCCTTATATAATTCAATCAATCTTTTCGCATTTATATCCTTTAGTATTATTGTTTTTCCATCCTTCTGTGCTTCAATTCTGTGGATATTTTTATATGATTTTGTAACAATAACATTTTTATTCTCATTAGGAAAAATTTTTATTGCCTGTTCAAGAATTTGCGGGGTCAAATTTCTAACATCATTACCCCCCATAGTTATTAATATGTTTTTTATTTTTTTTTTAATTTTCACAGGTTTTGCATTCCAGAATTCCTTTCGAAGAGGTTGATATTCAGTCCCGAGTAAATATTTAATCTTATTGTTTTGAGAATATCTAATTTTTTTTGCTCCTATTGAACCATTCAATACAATGCCTTCAGGATAATTTATCCTGTTATAATCATCTATAAAGACAGGAGTTTTTACTTTCTCTGCTAATAATTTACAATATGCTTCGTCAATAAAATAAGAGTCTATAATCAAAATATCGGTATTCTCAATAAGGCCGAGTGTTTTTGTCTTATCTTTAAACCAGTTAAATTTTACATATTTTATACCTCTTAAAATCCTATCGATACTTTTATCTCCATTAATATATACTTCCGGTATAATTTCTTTTTCGTTGAATCCCTGACTGATTGCAATACAGCGGGAAATGTGTCCGAATCCTTTTTTACCACCGCCTTCAGTTAAAATTACAACTCTCATTAAACTACGCTGATAATATTTTGCGAGATATAAGATAAATCTCTATCTGTTAATTTAGGATATATCGGAATGGAAATTTCATTTTCGTAGAATTTCTCCGCAACAGGAAAATCACCATCTTTAAATCCAAAATTTGTTCTATAATAAGACTGAAACAAATTGGAATGTAATGAACCTGACAGTTTATTCCGGCTTTTAACAAATTATTAAAAAAATCATTTCTCATCTGAGTTTAAATTCCTTTTTTCCAGTTCTTCAATATCAGCTAAATCCTTTAAACGTCCTGTTAACTTTTTATTTTTCTTTAAATCATCAAATGACAAATATCTGATTTCAATTTTATTAATAAATATCGTTACAGAATTTGAATAACATTCATCGAAAGTTAAGCCATCTAAAGCGGCAATAATATCA
>VGWA01000090.1 GCA_016873795.1 Ignavibacteria bacterium | reverse complement strand
CCGAAAACCACTGTCGATGTTATCTGGGATCTTGCTCCTCATGACCTATCGATACTTTTGCATATTTTCAACGAGTATCCAACAGAAATAATTGCCCATGGAAATAGTTACTGGTGGAAAGGTATTCTTGACAACGCACATATTTTTCTTAAATTTGCTTCCTGCCGAACAGCTCATATTTATGTAAGCTGGTTATCGTCTAATAAAACGAGAGAAATTCTTTTAATGGGAGAAAACGGAAATTATGTTTATGATGAAATAAAACGGAGCGAGGATAAACTGACTTTTTATGACCGAGGGATTGATAACAGGATTGGAGCTAAAGACAGCGATGTTAAAAATCTGCAATACGGAACCGGGGAAATAAGAAAAATAGAGGTTGAGAATATCGAACCATTATATGCTGAGATAGATGCTTTTCTTGAGGCGATTTTAGTAAATAAAGCTCCCGTAAATGACGGCAATATAGGATGTGAAGTAGTTAAAATCCTCGAAGAAGCTTCAAAATCAATTAAAAGATAGTTTAAAATTTTATAATTTCTAATTTTAATTATTTATGGCAGAATATTTTGTACACAGAAATGCCTTGTGTGAGACAGACGATATCGGGAAGAAGACAAGAATCTGGGCTTTTTGCCATATTATGAAAGATGTTTCAATCGGCGAGGATTGTAATTTTGGAGACGGTTCGTTTGTTGAATCCGGCGTGAAAATCGGCAATAGAGTAACGGTAAAGAACGGTGTTTCTATATGGAACGGTGTGGAAATTGAAGATGATGTATTTTTAGGTCCGAATTGTGTTCTGACAAACGATTTATTTCCCCGTTCAAAAGTATATCACGGAGAAAATATCAGAACATACATAAGAAAAGGCGCCAGTATCGGAGCTAACGCCACTATTATATGCGGAATTGAATTAGGCAGATATTGTATGGTTGCAGCGGGAGCGGTGGTAACCAGAGATGTTCCGGATTTTGCTTTGGTTGCCGGAGTACCCTCAAAAGTTATTGGTTATGTTGCAGTAACGGGAGAGAAACTTGATTTCAGTTTAAATGATACAGCCAAAGACCGAGAAGGAAACCAATATTTAAAAAAGGGTCAAAGAATAATCTTATTATAATATATATTTTTTCTATTTTTCATTTTATATACTTGTTATGGAATTTATAATTAATTTATAATTATGTCGTTAGCGTTAGTAACCGGCGGCGCCGGTTTTATCGGGTCTCATACTGTTGACAGATTATTGAATGAAGGACTTAATGTCCGCATACTTGATAATTTGCAAAAACCCGTTCATTTAAAAGGGAAACCATCATATCTGAATCATAAGGCTGAATTTATTTTAGGAGACGTAAGAAATAAAAATGATTTAGTTAATGCCTTAAAGGATGTTGATTATGTTTATCATTTTGCCGCTTATCAGGACTATTTACCGGATTTCTCTACTTTTTTTCATGTGAATACTGTCAGCACCGCATTGATTTACGAGATTATATTGGAAAATAAGTTGCCTGTGAAAAAAATTATAGTTGCATCTTCTCAATTTGTTCAGGGGGAGGGGTTGTATCGTGATGAAAATAACATATTATATAAACCTGATTTAAGACCTGTTGAAAAGTTAGAAGCATCAGACTGGAATTTCAAAGATGAAAAAGGAAATGAACTAAACTGGGTCTGGACGCCCGAGTCATACGCTAATCCTCCAAATGCTTATGCTATTTCAAAATATTCACAGGAATTACAAACGATAAAATTCGGAAAAAGGTACGGAATTCCGAGTGTAGCATTAAGATATTCTATCGTACAGGGGGCGAGGCAATCTTTTTATAACATGTACAGCGGTGCATGCAGGATATTTTCACTGTCGTATTTTTTTGGAAAGGTGCCTAACATTTACGAAGACGGAAAGCAATTAAGGGATTTTGTAAATATTCATGATGCAGTTGATGCAAATATTCTTGTGTTGAAGTCGCCTGAGGCAGATTTTGAGGTATTCAACATCGGAGGCGGTAAAGAAATAAGCATAATTGAATTTGACCGCATAGTAGCATCCGCATATGATAAAGGACACATACAGCAGAACATAACAGGCGAATTCAGATTCGGCGACACCAGGAATGCTTTGTCTGATATTGCAAAGATTAAAAAATTAGGATGGTATCCCCGTAAAACTGTCTTTGATTCGGTTGCCGAATATAAAGATTACCTTTATTCTCAAAAAGATATTACGGATATCCTGAATTATTCCAGGGAAAAGATGAAAGAATTAAATGTTGTCAGGAAGGTAAAAAAATGAAAGCATTTTTACTTGCTGCCGGACTTGGCACAAGATTAAGGCCGATTACCGATAATATTCCGAAATGTTTAATACCGATTAACGGAAAACCACTGCTCTATATATGGCTTGACTTACTTGAGCAGGAAGGAATTGAGGAAGTATTAATCAACGTACATTATTTAGGTTACGAAATAGACAAGGCAATCACTGCAAGAAAAAATTTTATTAAAATCCATCTTTTTTATGAGGAAAAATTGCTTGGGAGCGCAGGAACATTGATAAGGAATAAAGATTTTGTAAAAGGGGAAGAAAATTTTTATTTTCTTTTTTCTGATAATTTAACCAATGTATCTCTTAAGGAAATTTATGATTTTCACAAGAAAAAAGACTCATTATTCACAACATATGCGTATTATACCGACGTTCCGTTTCGGAAAGGTATTTTTGAGTTCGATGATAAATCAGGTAAAGTTATCAGTTTTGAGGAGAAACCGGAAAAACCGAAATCCAATCTTGCAAGTGCAGGAATTGGAGTTTTAAATTACGGAATTTTTAATTATATTAAAAACCTCAAATTCGAAGATTTCAGCAGAGATGTAATGCCCAGGATTGTAGATAAAATGTATGTTTTAAAAACGAAGAAATACATAAAGGATATCGGCACGAAGGAAGATTATTTAACTGCACAAAAAGAATGGATGCTAATTAAAAGTTAATCAAATGATTATAACCCAAACACCTTTGAGAATCAGTTTACTCGGCGGGGGAACCGATTTCAGGGATTTTTACTCCAGAAATACAGGCCAGGTTTTAAGTACGGCTATAGATAAGTATATTTTTATTATACTGAAAGAAAGATATGATGATATGATTTATGTAAATTACTCCCAGAAGGAGAGAGTAAACAACCTCCGTAAGATTAGGCATAGTCTTGTCAGGGAAGCAATGTTAAAAACAGGAGTCAAAGGGGGTATAGAAATTACAATGCTTGCTGATATACCTTCCGAAGGTTCCGGTTTGGGTTCTTCAAGCAGTTTAACAGTGGGTTTATTGAATGCATTTTATATGTACAGAGGAATTCAGGTAACGGCGGAGCAGCTTGCCGAAGAGGCAAGCGAGATAGAAATTATAAAGTGTAAGAAACCGATAGGAAAGCAGGATCAATATATTGCAGCTTACGGAGGATTTTGCTGTTTTACATTCCAAAAATCCGGCAAAGTTGACACGAAGAAAATTGAATTGACCCATGAAGAAAAAAGGATATTTGGTTCGAATTTGCTGTTATTTTACACGGGAAAAACGAGAAACTCATCCGATATATTACAGGAACAAAAGGATAAAATCAATAAGAACGAAAATATCGAAAGTCTTCTAAAAATTAAGAATTTAGTTACAGAAGGATTGGATTCAATTAATAAGAGAGATTTTAATAATTTAGGTGTTTTAATTAACAAAAACTGGACATATAAGATAAATCTTTCATCGAACATATCAAACGGCGAAATTTCCGAAATGTATAACAAAGCAATGAAGGCAGGAGCACTTGGGGCGAAGATTTCCGGAGCCGGGGGCGGCGGATTTTTACTTGTTTATTGCGAAAGAGAAAATCAAAACAAGCTGAGAAGAATTCTGAAAAATTACCGTGAGATGCCTTTTTTACTGGAAGAAGACGGCTCGAAAGTAATTTTTAATTACAGGAGATATTCATGGAAATAAACGAATATTTTGAAATATTCAAGAAAGTACTTGATAAAGTCGACCCAGTACAAGTGATGAATATGATTAATGAGATACTGAGAGTATATAAGAATGATAATCAGATATTCATAATAGGAAACGGAGGATCTGCCGCTAAAGCCTCTCATCTTGCACAGGATTTATCAAAAGGCACTATTCCCGATATTAACAAAGAAAAGCGAATCAGGGCATTAAGTCTTACGGATAACGTACCTTTCATAACAGCAGTAGCAAATGATGAAAATTATGAAAATATTTTTTATATACAGTTAAAAACTTTTGCAAAGCGTGGAGATTGTCTTATATCCATCAGCGGTTCAGGGAATAGTCCGAATGTAATTAAGGCTGCGGAATATGCAATTTCAAAAGGAATAAAAACAATCGGAATAACGGGATTTGACGGTGGAAAACTGAAAAAATTATGCGATATATCGGTTCATGTACCTTTGAATGAGATGGCAATGGTTGAAAGCGTTCATTCGGTAATACTGCATTATACGATTAATTATCTGCGTATGGTGATAGAAGGTACTAAATTCGATAATGATAATTTCAACTTAATACAAAATTAGCATTGAATAATAATTACTTTAAAAAAATATTTATTGTTTTAATATTATTTTTTCCCCTTTTGGTATACAGTCAGGTTGAACTTGTTGCCCCTTCGCATCCTGTTTACAGTTATTTAAAGCGAATGCAGTTAATTGATGTTATTAAAGAATACAACTCTGCAAATTTACCGTTATCAAGAGAAAAAATAGCCGGTTATCTGAAGGTTATAGATTCACTCAAGCCTAATATTTCGAATACTGACAGAAAAATTTTAGACGATTATAAAATAGAGTTTGAATATGATATGTACAGGGATACGAAAAACTCCATACATCTTTTTAAGAAATCCGCTGAATTTCCGTTGTTTCAAAACAAAAAGCAGAAATATTTATATTTCTGGAGTGATTCAAACGCAACTTATTTTTTTGACGGTTTGGGAATGTTATCACAAAGGATGTCTACCGGAGATTCGTTAGGCAAGCATTCGATAACGCTTGGGGAATTGGGTCTTAGAATGAGAGGGACATTATTCAATTCACTCGGTTATTATATCAGAGTTTCTAATGGTCAGAGATTAGGGGGGACGATGAGAGACGTAAATTTTGCATATACAACAGACCCTAAATTGAAAGCAAATAATAAATTTTCGACTGAAGGAAAAAATTTTGATTCTTATGAAGGGTATCTGAGATTCAGAACAAACTCGGAGTGGTTATCGATAACCGCTGGAAAAGAGGCTATGCTGAACGGATTCGGGTATGTTGATAAAATGTTTATTTCAAATAATACAGCTCCTTTTCCTTTTCTCAAGATTGATTTAAAATATAAGGCTCTCGGCTACACTTTTTTTTACGGCAGTTTAAAAGGCGATTCACTGGGTGTTGACATGCAGTGGAAGAGCATAGCTTCACACAGGTTTGACGTTCAGCCGGTTGATTTTCTGAGATTCGGAATTTTTGAAAGTATAATAATAAGTTCCACACCGTTCAGTTTTGATTATCTGAACCCAATTAGTTTCTTAATATCTTCTGATTTGAATACAGGTTCTTCGACATCTTATAAAAATAATACTGTGGCAGGTATTGATATGGAAATATTACCCGTCAGGAAACTCGCCGTACAAGCAACTTTGTTGATAGACGATCTGAATTTCTCGACTATAACTAAGGATGATAACACTTCAAATGATAATAAATTCGGTTGGCAGGTCGGTGCAATCTGGACAGATGCTTTTACTATTCCGGATTTTACTGCCTGCGTTGAATATACACGTCTTAATCCTTTTATATATTCACACAGGTCGAATAAAAATACTTACTCTAACTGGGGTATGTCTCTTGGTCATGCTCTTCCTCCTAATTCAGATGAAATTGCGGCTAAACTCACTTATAACCTGACTAACAGGATTAAGTTTGAATTACTGTATCAACATCAGCGCTCAGGAGAAGGTATTGTTTTTGACAGTTTGGGTAATGTGATAATAAATTACGGTGGAAATGTAAACAGGGGTGATGGAGACTTTTTACAAAAAAATACTTTCTTACAGGGGAACAGAATTAACAGAGATATTCTGACATTAAACTTGTTATTTGAACCGATAAAACAATATTATTTTGAAATTAAATTATTTTATAGATTAACTGACTTAAAATATATCGGAAAAAAGCAAAAGGATTATTATGCCTGGCTGACATTCAGACTGGATTATTAGGGAAACATCGGTAATTAAATTATATTTTCAAAAATATTTTTATTCAATTTTCAGTTTTAGTTTGTTATATTTTAAAGGTAGAAATTGTTATTAAAATCAGGTTTCTTATGTCCTAAAATAAATCTTGATTTTTTATTATATTAGAATTATATTAACATATAAATAAAATCATACCGCCATGAAAAAATTATTTTTTGCAATCATTGCAATAGGAGTGGTATTAGTTTTTTCCGATTGTTATTCACAAATATATACTCCACCCAAAATAGTATTTGGCTTGTCTTTAAATGGTTATTTTGCTACCAACGATGCCTACGGCACAGGAGCCGCATTTACATATAATAACGACAGAACCTTTGGTATGATGTGGGGAAGAGGTGCATCATTATATGCGAAATTCGGATTAGGAGAAAGAAAAAGGCACAGAATAGTTACGAGTCTTGAATATAATCATCTGACAAATGATAACAGGACAAATAAAATCCCGTTTTTTGTTTTCGGCCCGAGCAATCCCTATACAATATATGATATTTATACACTCGGTGCAGGTTATGAATTCTGCTTTAATGCGAGATGCGAAAGGAAACAAACTGTCGGTATTGGGTTTACAGGGAATATAATAGCTACAGGCGCAGGGAGTTCAACATCATTTGACCATGCATTAAGGCTCGGTATTTATGTAAATGCAGGTTATGAATTTGTACTTGACAAAAAAAATAAGTATGGACTTTCGTTCGGAATAAAATACCACCTGACTAATATTCTGGGAACACAGAACGGACAAAGTAAACTAAGTGATAAAATGGGATATCCTTATTCTGATTTCTACAGGAGAATCGGTTTTATCAGTGTAAGTGTCGGGATTAATCTATATACAGGAGTTGAGCCGATTGCAATAAAACGGAAGTAATAGTTTTATTACATAATTATCGATTTTTTTTGAAACCCCGTTTCGACGGGGTTTTTTATTTATACCGAAAAGTATTTTGCTTCCGGATGATATACTATAATCGCACTCGTGGTCTGCTCGGGTACCATCTGAAATTCTTCGGTCAGTGTGATTCCTATTCTTTCGGGCAGCAACATTTCGAACACCTTTTTGTTGTCTTCGAGATTCGGACAGGCGGGATAACCGAATGAGTACCTTGAACCCTGATATCCCTGTTGAAAGATTTCTTTCAGGTCAGGGGAATCCTTGCTGTCAATTTTTAATTCCTTGCGGATAATTTTATGCTGGTATTCGGCAAGCGCTTCGGCTGTCTCTATGGAGAATCCGTGAAAATATAAGTAATCCTTGTATTTATTCTCTTTGAAAAGTCTATCGCTGTATTCGGCTGCGTTACTGCCGGTTGTTACTATCTGAAAAGCCGCAGTGTCTGTGATTCCTTCTTTAACGGATTTGAAATATTCGCTTATACATAGATGCTTATCTCTTGTCTGACGCGGGAAAGTAAATCTCTTCCATTCTTCTATATTTTTTAAATCGGGAACAAAATCACTCCATACTGTGTGCAGCTTGTTATCTGCGTATCCTTTCGGTTTGTAAATTATTAAATCGTTTCCATCCGACTGAGCAGGGAAATATCCGTATATTACTTTTGGTGTGAATAATTTTTCTCTTTTTACAAGAAGCATGAGTTCATTGAATTTCGGAATTATTTCATCTGCCAGCAATTTTTCATATACGGAATCAGGCTGAGACCGGTCTTTTCTTACTTTCCAGCTTCTCTTAAATAATGCTGCACGGTTTATGTATTCGAATATTATATCAAGCGGTATGCTTTCGATAACTTTGCTTCCCCAAAAGGGAGGTACTGGAATTTCATAGCTTGTATATGACGGTTTGCCGCTTGTGATTATCGGCTTACTTTCGGTTGCCGCTTTTTTTTGCTGCACGGTTGGAAAAGGGGAAATATCTTTTTCGGTTTTATTTTTTATAATCATTTCCATATACTTCATTCCGTCGAATGCATCGCCGGCATAATAAACATCTCCCCCGTATAACGGCTTTAATTTATCTTCCACAAACTTTCTTGTCAATGCTGCTCCGCCGAGTATTACGGGTATCTTTAATTTCCTCTCTTTTATAAGTTCAAGGTTGTCTTTCATTACAGTGGTTGATTTTACCAGTAATCCGCTCATTCCTATTGCGTCAGCTTTGTGCTTTTCGTAAGCGGAAAGCATTTTCTCTATCGGACATTTTATTCCAAGGTTAATTACTCTGTAACCGTTGTTGGTTAATATTATGTCTGCAAGATTTTTTCCTATGTCGTGCACATCACCCCTGACAGTGGCTAAAATTATTGTTCCTTTTATTACTGCCTTAGAATTCTTTTCTATGAATTTTTCAAGGTAGCTTACGGCTGTTTTCATGCATTCGGCGGATTGAAGTACAAAAGGAAGCTGCATCTGTCCCGACCCGAATAAATTTCCTACCTCTTTCATGGCATCCAGAAGTATGTTGTTTATTATTTCAACCGCTGTGAACTTTTTTAATGCTGTGTCCAGGTCTTTGTTTATGTTTGCTTTGTCCCCGTTAATTATTCTCTCTTTTAATATTTCTTCTGCTGATTGTGCTTTTTTGGGTGTTAATGTAACTCCCGGCTCTGTTTTAAAAGAAGAATAATACGATATCAGTTCGGTGAGAGGGTCATATATGCATTTCTGTTTTTTTCCGGTCATCTGAATCAGATTTTAAAAATTTTTTTCCTGACTGATTGTAAGAGTAACAATACCAACGAACCTGAAACTCCGCAGATTATAATGATAATCCAGCTTTCGGGATTGATGTAATCTATTTCATAAAACAATTTTATGTATTTAAAAATTACATTGTCGAAATTAAATACGGAGAAGAAAAGAAATAAAATTAAAAGCAATGCCCCGTAAAGGATATAATAAAATATTTTGTCATTTGAATTCAACGAAACAATTATAAAATTCATAATGGCGATTATAATCATTATCGATAGCATTACAATCGAGACCTGAGAATTGTGTATACTT
>VGWA01000089.1 GCA_016873795.1 Ignavibacteria bacterium | reverse complement strand
TGCCGTTTTCGAATCTAAAATTCCCGTACTTAGCGCTATCGGTCATGAAATTGACTTTACTATCTGCGACTTTACTGCGGATAAAAGAGCACCTACACCCTCTGCCGCTGCTGAAATTTTACTGCCAGATAAATCTGAGTTACTTGAAAGTATTGATAATTTTAACTATAATATAAAAATATATATAAAAAGACGCATTGAAAATCTTAAAAATGAATTGAAAAATTTTGAAAAAAATTATTTTTTCAATAAACCGAAAGATATCTTAAATGAACTGAAGTTTAAATTGGATGATTTTGAAAATAGTTTATCGGAATTAATCAGGGAAAGAATGAATATGCTGAAAAATCAATTGAATACTTATGACAAAATTTTGTTTAATATTAGTCCCGACCAGACTCTGAAGCGGGGTTTTGCGTATGTAACTAAAAACGGCGGGATAATATCAAGAAGCGCCGAATTAATGAAAGATGACAATGTGAAAATAAAATTCTATGACGGAGAAAAAAAAGCTGTAATAAAATAATGACTGCAAAAATTAATAAAGACTCTTTTGAGTATAATTACAAACGGCTTGAGGAAATTATGGAAAAACTGGAATCTAATATCGAAGAGTACTCACTCGACGATATTATGAAATATTATCAGGAAGGTTTGAAACTTATAAAAATATGCAGGAAGAAACTTGAAGATGCAGAGTTGAAAATTGAAAAAATTAACGCCGACGAAAACGGCTGATTTGTTAATTATTATCTTAATGGAATGATTTTCGATAAAAATTTCGATATGTCGAAAACTAAATATCTTAAGGATATTGAGTATCCGACCGATTTGAAAAAATTGAATCTGATACAACTGAAGGAACTCGCCGATGAAATCAGAGAGTATCTTATGGATACGATTTCAAAAATCGGAGGACATCTCGGCGCCTCGCTCGGAGTGGTCGAGTTAACAGTGGCTCTGCACTATATCTTCGATACTCCAACCGATAAAATTATCTGGGATGTGGGACATCAGGGTTATGTGCATAAAATTCTTACAGGCAGAAAAGAAGCTCTGAAAAGTATACGTCAAAAAGGCGGGATAAGCGGATTCCTTAAAATGTCCGAAAGCGAATACGACGCCTACGGCGCCGGACATGCCTCTACTTCGCTCTCCGCTGCGCTCGGTATAGCTACCGCAAGAGATTACTTGCAGAAAAATTATAAGGTAATTGCCGTAATTGGAGATGGCGCTATGACAGGCGGGATGGCTTATGAAGCTATGAACAATATCGGTATGCTGAAAAAAGATATTATTGTTGTTCTGAACGATAATGCTATGTCAATTTCTAAAAATGTCTGGAGCGTTCAGAAATATTTTAACGAATTGATAACCAGCGAAAACTATAATAAACTTAAAGGGAAAATCTGGGAACTGACAGGAAAACTCGAAAAGAAAACAAGCGATAGACTGCGTAATGTGTTTACAAGACTGGGAGTCGGCATAAAATCCGTGCTCACACCGGGTATGCTCTTCGAAGCACTCGGATTCAGGTATTTCGGTCCTTTTAACGGTCATAATATTGTCAGTCTTGTCAAAAATCTGGAAGAAATTAAAAAACAAAACGGTCCCGTTCTGATTCATTGCTTTACGGAAAAAGGTAAAGGTCCCGATTATGCGGAATCTCATTTCCAGAAACTGCATGCTCTGAATCCATTTGATAAGTTGACTGGTATTGAAATTTCTAAATCCGATGTACCTTCTTATACGAAAGTTTTCGGAACCGGACTCGTTGAACTGGCAAAAAAAGATAAAAGAATAATTGGTATCAATGCCGCTATGCCGGACGGTACCGGTCTCAATTATCTCCAAAAAGAAGTTCCCGAAAGATATTATGATACCGGTATTGCTGAACAGCATGCCGTTACTTTTGCTTCAGGACTTGCTACTGCGGGATTTACACCGGTTGTTGCAATTTATTCAACTTTTCTGCAGAGGGCATTCGACCAGATTGTTCATGATGTCGCTTTGCAGAAATTACCGGTCGTCTTTGTTCTGGACAGGGGCGGACTGGTCGGAGCCGACGGACCTACTCACCACGGCTCGTTCGATTTGACTTATCTGAGACTAATACCGAATATGGTTATTATGGCTCCGAAAAATGAACACGAGCTTCGTAATATGCTGTATACCGCTGCCTATTATAAAAAAGGTCCTATCGCTCTCAGATATCCCAGAGGAAATGCTTTCTCGTCTGATGTTAGAGAATTTGAAAAAATTGAAATAGGTAAAGGCGAAATTTTAAGAAAAGGAAATCATATTGCGATACTCGCTGTAGGTAATATGGTGCATTATTCATTAAAAGCCGCAGAAATTTTATCCGCTAAAGGTATAGAAACCGAAATCGTTAATATGAGATTCATTAAACCTCTGGATGCTAAATTACTGAGACATATCTTTGATTCGTTCCCTAAAATTATTACGGTAGAAGATAATACAATAGTCGGAGGATTCGGCAGTGCTGTCTCCGAGTTTGCCGTACAGTATAATTATAAAAACGATATAATTATTCACGGACTGCCCGATAGATTTATTGAACACGGAAAACCTGAAGAACTATATGAAGAATTGAAACTGGATGCCAAAGGCATAGCTTCGGTGGCGGAGGAGTTTCTCGGAAAGCCAAAAAGTGAATTGGAAAAGATACGGAATAAAACGGATGACAGATAATAAGAAAATTTATATCGAAACTTACGGATGCCAGATGAATTTTTCCGATACGGAAATTATTCTCGGTATCCTTGATGAAAATGGCTATGAAATAACCGAAGATGTTAATAGTTCCGATATAATATTTCTTAATACGTGCAGCGTACGGGAAAATGCAGAGAAGAAAATTTTTAAACGTCTGAATGAATTAAAAAAAATTAAAACAAGAAAAAAAGATTTGATAGTCGGCATATTGGGATGTACTGCCGAAAGACTGAAAAATGATTTACTTGAAAAATATGATATCGTTGATTTGATAATCGGACCGGATGAATACAGAAAAGTACCTGCTCTGCTTAAAAATCGCAGAGAAACAGGTGAAAAGGGAATTGCTGTTGTATTGTCAGAAATGGAAACTTATGACGATATACTACCGTTCAGGAAAAACGGAGTTACAGCTTTTATTTCTGTTATGAGAGGCTGCAATAATTTTTGCTCATACTGTATAGTACCGTTTACACGCGGCAGGGAAAGAAGCAGAAATGCAGGAACTATAGTCAGAGAAGCAGAAGAACTCGTCCGTTCGGGAGTAAAAGATATCTGGCTGCTCGGACAAAATGTGAATTCTTATCGCTGTGAAGGAATTGATTTTCCCGAACTTTTGAAAATTATTGCAGGGAAATTGCCCGGTGTAAGAATAAGATTTATTACTTCTCACCCCTATGATTTGTCGGATAAATTACTTGAAATAATGGCAGAGCATAAGAATATCTGTAAGTATATTCACCTTCCCTTGCAGTCCGGTTCGGATAAAATATTGAAAGTAATGAACAGACTTTATTCTGCCGCCGATTATTTAAGGATTATTCAAAGAGCAAGAAATATAATGCCGGATGTGGGTCTTTCGACTGATATTATATGCGGGTTCCCGGGTGAAACGGACGATGACCATAAAAAAACACTCGATCTGCTGAATGAAATTAAATTCGATAGTGCCTTTACATTTGCTTACTCGCCGAGGGAAAATACTGAAGCTTTTGAACTGGGAGACTCGATACCCTCTGAAATAAAATCGGAACGCCTGAAAGAAATTATACAACTGCAAAGAAATATCTCCCTCGAAGTTCATAATAAAATGCTCGGAAAAATTTTGAATGTTTTGTTTGAATCGCGCTCTAAACGTTCGGATAAACAACTTATGGGCAGAACGGATTGCAATAAATCCGTAATTATCGAAAAAGGAAAATATGAAATAGGGGATTTTCTCGATGTTAAAATCGAAAAAGTAAATTCCGCTACCCTTTTTGGAAAAGTTACCGGTATCACAAATGATTGATAAATTGTCTTTGATATTGTTCTTGGTGTCGGGTTTCTTCGTCAGACGACTGCCCTTGCCCGTCGTGCAGAGACTCGGGAAATTGCTGGGGTGGTTTTTTTTTATCTGCTTCCTATCAGAAAAGCAGTTGCAATCAGAAATTTGAATATCTGTTTTCCGCGGTTCGGATTCAAAACTAAACAAAATATCGTAAAAGAAGCTTATGTTAACCTCGCCGTTAACCTGCTCGAGATTATGTATTTCCCGAAATTTAATGCGGAAAAATTAAAAAAGTTTATTTATGTGGAGGATTTTACTCCGCTGTTCGATGCACTGAAAAAAGGTAAAGGTGTTCTGGTTACTAGCGGACATTTTTCTAACTGGGAATTGTCCGCTTTCGCACCTGCAGCTTTTAGCAATCAAAGCTTTAAAATTATAGCGAAAATTCAGGCGAATAAATCGGTGAACGATAAAATGAACGAGTATAGAGAAAAACTAGGTAACGAAATAATTGAAATGGGAGTCGGATTGAGAAAAATGTTCAGTATGATTTCCGATAATCGTATTATTTGTTTTCTTATGGACCAGAATGCACACCCCGATTATTCTGTGTATGCCGATTTTTTCGGCAAGTCGATTCCTACCTATGCGGGTCCGGCGAAACTCGCCCTGAAATACGGATGCGAAATTATCTTCGGGTATCTTATGAGAGACATTAACTATAAATATAAGGGATTTATTAAAAAAATAGATTATTCCGATTTGAAAGAATATAACGAAAAAAATATCGGAATACTTACTCAGCGGATTAATGACGAACTCGAAAAAATTATTAAAGAAGAACCGGGTCAGTGGCTGTGGTTCCATCGAAGATTTAAAAATCTGTATAAAGATATGAAAATCTATGGATAATCCCGATAAAATATTGATTATACAAACTGCATTTATCGGAGACGTTATATTGACAATTCCTGTAGCGGTAATTTTAAAACGTGAATTTCCCGATGTGAAAATAGATTTTATCTGTATCCCTTCAACAAAAATTCTGCTGAAAAATAATCCGAATGTTGATAATGTTTTTGTGTTTGACAAAAAAAGAAAAGATAAAGGGCTCGGCGGAATGCTGAGAATTATTAAACTGATTCGCTCGTTCGATTATGACTGGATTATTGTTCCGCACAGGTCGTTTCGCTCGACGGTAATTACAAGATTTGGAAAATGTAAATATACAGTTTCTTTCGATAAATCAGCTTTGAACTTTTTATATAAATATAAAATTAAGTATATTCAACATAAACACGAAATTATTAGAAATCTTACTTTATTAAATCCGCTCGGTTTATATACGGATGAAATTGTTCGTCCCGTTCTGTGTCCTGATGCGGATGATGAAAAATTCGTTGAAAAGATTCTTCAGGATTGTAATATCAAAAACGATGAGAAGTTATTGACGATTGCACCCGGTTCGGTATGGTACACAAAAAGGTTCCCGGAATTTAAATTTGCGGAAATAATAAATGATTTTTCGGAAACCGATATACCGGTAATTCTGACAGGAAGCAAAGACGATTATGATGTTTGTAATGAAATTGTCAACCTTACCAAACACAACAGAATATACAATCTTGCGGGTAAATTTAATCTTTTACAAACAGCGGAATTAATCAGAAGAACAGAGATTCTTATTTCGAACGATTCCGCACCGCTCCATATTGCGAACGCTGTGGGAACAAAAGTCTTTGCCGTATTCGGAGCGACAATACCGCAGTTCGGTTTTTATCCTTACGGAGAAGAAGATAAAATATTTGAAATAAAAAATCTTAAATGCAGACCCTGCAGTATTCACGGCGGGAAAAAATGCCCGGTGAAAACTTTTGACTGTATGCTTGGTATCAATACAAACGAAATTATTCTTGAATTAAAAAAATTTTTTAATAATTAAAATTTATTTGAAATGAAAAATCTATTTGTAATCTTATTTTTGCTGTTCGCTGCAAACCTGTTTGCGCAGAAAATCAATGTTACTCCGATTACCCCCTACTCGGGAGAACATTCACCTGCTTACAGCTTTATGTATGATAAAAATACAGGGCAATGGACTTATGCTAATTATGATACTGCAAGACAAAAAAGTATTCTGCTGGGAAGTAAAGGTAATTCCGATTATTATGACTTTATAGCCGACTGGAATGTCATATTCGATAGTCAGGGAAACTCTTATACCTATGCCTATAATAACAGGGGCGACGAAAAATATGTCTACTTCTTTCTGATTAACGGTAAACAGCATGCGTTTTATGATAATATCTCCTATGCAATAGTGATTAATAACGGTATATTGTATTTTATTGCCGAACAGAATGAAAAGAGCTTCCTTGTAAAGTATGACCTTGATAAACAGTCTATGGAATACGGCAAACATTACGATAGAATATATTGTTTCCCGGATTTTGAAGATATTTATTACTACGAAGGTAGCTATACAATTTATTTTACTCCCGAAGGTAAACCCGTATATATTGCGGAAGAAAATAACAAAAAATTTGTCGTTACGGGAGATGTAGAAAGTAAAAAATATGACGATATTATAGACTGGAATGCTAAAAAAGACCTTAAAGGAATGGTATGCTATACAGCGGCGGAAAATACACCCAAAGGGAGAAAAGAATTTGTCGTTCAGGAAATGAAAGAATATAGGAAATTTTACGGCATAAGTTATATTGATACTTTTACAACGGCAAACGTGCCGGTGTATGCGGCTCTCGATTCTGTCGGTCCCGATAAAACATTGAATTACGTTATATCTGGAAATGATGTTAAAAGCACTGGATTCGATACGTGGATCTCCAACATAGAAATTACTCCGGCAGGGAAACTCGCTTATTCGGGTGCTGTGCTTACTGGAAAAGATAAATATAAGGATGTCCTTTATATCGATGATGAGGAAATAGCTTCTTATGAAGCGATTTCTTATCTGTCGTTCGATAAAAAGGGCAAACCGTTTTTCATTGCCTCTAAAAATGAAAAAAGCTACGTCGTTTATGATGATGATGTGCTTAACGGTGGTTATTCGTCAATATATAATGCCGGTTTCCTCGAAGACGGCAGAATCTTTTATGCCGGCGTGATTTACGGTGATTATGAAAAGAAAATTAAAGACCGCTATTTTATTCATATCGGCGGAGAAAAATTCGGTCCTTATGACGGTATCGGACCGATTTCGGAATATCCGACCTCAGTTGTTTTTTCCGATAAATCGGGAAATTATGCTTATCTCATTACTTATATTACCGATTTCGAAAATTATAAATATAAGCATGCAGTTAAATCGAATAAATTTGAATCGGGAAAATACGATTTTATTTCTAATTTGAATATTTATAAGGGTAATTTTTATTATTTTGCTGAGAATTTTTACGAAGATGTTTTTTATTATGATGACTTCTTTAAAAATGGAACAAAAATAGGGGAGCCTTTTCAAAATCCCGGTTCCGTTAAATTTGACAAGGAAAAAGGTATTTACAGCTTTGTTTGCGTAATTGATAAAAATTATTCTTATGTTGAAATTGACCTGAACCGATGATAATCAACAGAAGTTATGCAAAACATTAAAAACAGCCTTTTTGTCATTCAGGGTGACAAGTGCTTAATTTCATTAACTAAATATTATAATTATGAAAAATTTAATTTTATTGTTGTTCGTATTATTTGCGGTAAATCTTTCGGCACAGAGAATTGACGTTACACTGATTACTCCTTATTCCGGTGAAGAATATCCTGCTTATAATTTTACTTATGATAAGAATTCTAAACAGTGGGCATATTCGATATATGACACTGCGAATAATAAAAGTATCCTGTTGGGAAGTAAGGGCAATTCAGATTATTATGATTTTATTGCCGACTGGAATATTATATTCGATGACAGCGGGAATTACTATACTTATGCATATAACTACAGAGGAGACGAGAAATATGTATATTTCCTTCTTAAAAACGGTAAACAGCACAGTTTTTATGATAATATTGTATATATGCTCAAAATGTATAAAGGAAAAATTTATTTTTTGGCTGAGCAGAACGAAGAGAGTTTTCTTGTAGTGTATGATATCAGCAGAGAAACTATCGAAAAAGGAAAACATTATGAAAAAGTTTACTGTTACCCGGATTTCGACCAGACTTTTTATAGAGAGCCTACTTATACTATCTCCTTTACTTCGAATGATGAACCGATATACATCGCAGAGGAAATGGGGAAAAAGTTCATAGTAACAGGCGAAAGGGAAGGAAAAAAATATGATGATATTGTTGACTGGTATGCAAAAAAAGACTTGAGAGGCAATATTTGTTATGTTGCTGTAGTTGAAAATTTAAAAGGAAGAAAAGAATTTGTCGTTCAGGGAGATAAGGAATATAAAAAGTTTTATGGAATAAGTTATATTGATACATTTACTGTTTCTAATGTTCCTGTGTATGCGGTAATCGATTCGATTGCACCGGATAAAACGGTGAATTATGTAGTAATTGGTAATGATATAAAAAGCAGAAAATTAGATACATGGATTTCAAATATTGAAATCACACCCTCAGGTAAACTTGCATATTCAGGCGGTGTTATGTATGGCAAAGATAAATATAAAGACGTGCTGTATATTGAAGATGAAGAAATCGTCTCCTATGAATCCATTTCCTCTTTAAAGTTTGATAAGAAGGGCAAACCGCTTTTTGTTGCTGCCAAAAATGAAAAAAGTTTTGTTATTTATGACGACGAACAATTAGAAGGTGTATATACTTCGATTTACAATGCAGGATTTCTGGAAGACGGCAGCGTTTATTATTCAGGTATCATTTATGGTGATTATGAAAAGAAAATTGCTGACCGTTATTATGTTCATATTGGAGATAAAAAATTAGGACCTTTCGATGGTATAGGACCAATGGGTGAATACGGCTCGACTGATCCTGTCTCCGATAAAAATGGAAATTACGCTTTTTTGGTTTCTTATGTGAAATATGAACCGGAATATTCATATAAATATGCTGTATATTCTAACAAATTTGTTTCCAATAAATATGATTACATTTCACAATTCAACATCTTTAAAGGAAATATTTATTATTTTGCAGAAAAATACAGTGAAGATTATTTTTACTATGATGAATTTTTTAAAAATAATTTTAAAATAGGTGACACTTTTCAAAACCCGGGTTCGATTAATTATGATGAAAATAAAGGAATTTACAGCTTTACCTGTGTCAAAGATGGTTATTATTGTTACGTCGAAATAGACCTTAACCAATAAAAATTCTTATTG
>VGWA01000088.1 GCA_016873795.1 Ignavibacteria bacterium | reverse complement strand
CAGGTATCAAGGACTTTTTTAACGATTTTATTCAGCGGAAAAATGTTAAATTCCAGAATCTGCGAAAAGTTAATAATTCTCGGACCGGGATATCCAATTCCCGGTTTAACTCTATCGGAAGCTGCATCATAGGTAGAAGCAATAAATTTCAAAGTACCGTCATACTCTGCATCCGTCAGATCCGCTTCGAACATATACTCTGTTTCCTTAATCGGGTCGTAGGCAGGCGGTTTTCCCATATTCACGACCCAGTATTTATTCTGAGTAAGTTCTATCATATCCTTAACATTTGCAAAAGGAGGTTTAGATTTCGGACGCGAGGGAGAAAACGTCCACGATACACCACCGTCAACGATAGTTTTTCCGAGTCCAAGTGCTAAATCCACGACTCCTTCTTCAGGTTTAGCAAAACCCATAGGATAGAAATTATAAGAACGTGCTACTCCTGAAATAGTCGGATAGAATCTATCATCATATCTAAATCCCACAATTTCCTGAATAATAACAGCCATCTTTTCATCTTCTATACGATTTTTTGTAGCTTTAATATAATCTTTTGCCTCTTTAAAAAATGTTGATGCGTAAACAAACTTTATCGCTTCTGTAAGTTTCCGAAATCTCGTCGTCGTATCCGGTTGATTATTCGGAATCATTTTTGTACCGTAAATACCTGCAAACGGTTCATACATAGCATCTTCGAGCAGACTTGACGAACGAATGGCGAGAGGTGTATTAACTTTTGCAATTAATGCCCTCAAATCACCAATTAAATCAACAGGCAAACTACCTTCCTGAAATTTATAGGCAATAATGTTGTCAGGTTCATTTGAATATGCAATGTCATACAACTTATTGAGCCTCATAAAATTATCGAAACAGGAAGTTGTCAGGACAACCATTTTCGGAATATTTATCACCACACCGGGGAATTCATTTTCGGAAATATTATTTTTTAACAGATGTGTTGCAAAAGCAAGTCCTTGAGCTTTACCTCCCAGGGAACCGTCTCCTACATACGTAAAATCCTCTTCTCCATCGAAAAATTTTCTGTTGAATGATTTCAGTGAAGACAGTTCAATTCTATTTTGTTTTGGATTTTTCATTATTCAGACAATACAGGGATTATCCTAACTGAAGTCAGGATTTAATTCACAAATCCGGATAATCCCGCAAAAAATACCGGGAATAATAAGTTTTACTATACCCAGCCTCTGTCTTTGCAAGCCTGTGCAACTCGTTTTATTGCGATAACATAAGCTGCATCTCTCATATACAATTTACGTTGTCTTGCAAGTTCGCTGACTTTCAAATAAGCTGAAGTCATTTTTTCGTCAAGCCGGCTAAGGACTTCATCTTTTTCCCAATAGTAATTCATATTACTTTGCACCTGTTCAAAGTAGCTGCATGTAACACCGCCGGCATTAGCAAGAAAATCGGGAATAATAAAAATATTTTTTTCCTGTATTACTTTATCCGCTTCCGGAGTAGTCGGACCGTTAGCACCTTCCGCAATAAATTTAACCGATGGTTTAATTTTCGTAACCGTATCTGCTGTTACCTGATTTTCCAGCGCACAGGGCAGAAGAATATCGACTTCCTGTTCAATCCATTTATCTCCGGGCAGGACTTCATATCCCAGATCTTTGGCTTTAATTTTATTTATACCGCCAAACCTGTCAGTAATACCGAGCAACGTTTTCAAATCGATACCGTCTTTCTTTTTAAAAGTATAAGATATCTGGTCTTCCTGATCCCAGCAGGATACACAAATTACTTTTCCGCCGATATGCTCAAAAAGTTCGATGGCATATTGTGCCACGTTACCGAATCCCTGAACTGCGGCTACGGTATTTTCAGGTTTAATATTATGTTCTTTTAATGCTTCCCGCACGGTAAATATTACGCCGTATCCTGTTGCTTCGGTTCTTCCGAGCGAGCCGCCCATACCGATCGGTTTACCTGTAATCAAGCCGGGATATTTAGCACCATTTATTGCTTCGAATTCGTCGAGCATCCACAACATATGCTGAGCATTAGTCATAACATCCGGTGCCGGAACATCTCTTAGAGGACCGACATCTTTAGAAAGTTGTCTGACCCATCCTCTGCAAAGTTGTTCCTGCTCTCTTAAGCTTAAATTGTGCGGGTCGCAAATAACACCGCCTTTACTTCCACCGAGAGGAATATCAACAACGGAGCATTTCCATGTCATCCACATAGCAAGTGCTTTTACAGTATCCACAGTTTCCTGCGGGTGGAATCTAATACCTCCTTTTCCGGGACCCCTTGCATCGTTATGCTGCACTCTGAAACCCCTGAAAACCTGATATGAACCATCATCCATATGAACTGGTATCGAAAAATGATACTCTCTTAAAGGTTGTCTCAGAAGAGCTTTCGTTGCTAAATCGAGTTCTAATTGTTCTGCAACTTTATCAAATTGTGCCTGTGCCATTTCAAAGGCATTAAAATTTTTTGTAGCCATTAAAATATCTCCTTAATTAAATAAAATAATTTTTTAAAAAAATTTTTATATTATGCAGTGTTTTAAAAGTCAAGAAGAATAAGCTTTTCTTTTATATAAAATTAAGCAAATTTCGAATGCTTTTCAATTTAATTTAAAGGGAATAAATTAGTGGAGAAATAGGAGTATGGAGGTATAGAGGTATGATTGTATGGATGTATGAGGGTATGGGAGTATGATTGTATGCGTACGCCAGGCGGACAAGTTGTATATTATGATTATAAATGATATTATTTGATAACAAGCATCTTTTTAGTCATAATGAATTTTTGTCCGTTGCCTTCTGCCAAGAATCTGTAAAAATAAATTCCGGATGCCAGAAATGAAGCATTAAAATCTACTGTATAGTATCCTCCTGTATTGTATTCACTATTTATAATAGTATTGATTTCCCTACCGCTTATATCATAAATTTTCAGTGTTACTCTGCTATCAAACGGTAACTGATAATCAATTTTAGTCGCAGGATTAAACGGGTTAGGATAATTTTGAGAAAGTTCATATTTATCGGGTAATCCTATTTCTACAATATTCTGCAATTCGAAATATTTAAAACTGCCGTTGAAATCAATTTGCTTTAGTCTGTATTTATATTTCCCGGAATTTTGTTTTTTATCTTCGAAAGAATAATCATTTCGTGAACCTGAGTTATTTCTACCGTTAACAAATCCGATTTTTGTCCACATTTCATTTCCGTTATTTTCGATTTTTAATTTTTCAACATCAAAACCCGCATTATTAATTTCCATCGATGTAACCCAGCCGAGTTTTACATCTCTTCCAATTACATTTGATGTAAAAGATTCAAGCGTCACCGGTAAAGGTGCATTTGCATCTCCTACGGTAAAATGTGAAAAGTTTGTCAGACCGGAGTGAGTAACAGTTTTAGCTGTTGTGTTCGGGGAATCATCAAATTGTGTCCAGTTAGTTCCGTTGTTATCTGATTTGCATAATCTAATATTTGATTCACCGACGATATCACCCATCATAACAGGATCGTAGAATAATGTAATATTATAAGAATAATTCCATCCCCCGCCGCCTGACGGTGTGAATAACCAGTAAACTTTACCGAATCTTCCCGTGTAAGGATTCGGGGGATTTTCGCCGGAATAAAAATTCAACGTAAGATTTTCGGGGGGTGTTCCCTCAACTCCCCATAGTAATGAAGCAAGTCTTCTTCCGGCAAAGTCAAAATGGCTATGGTCACCGGTTTGAATACCCGAAACAGTAATATTTTGTGGAAGAGTAGCAGTATTAAATTCATCCGAGCCAATGTCTGTAGGACCATTTTCAACTGATGTACTTCTTGGATTTCCATCAAAATCCGTACTTACAGTGGCAATTTGTTTTCCTTTGCCGTTGACATACCAGCACAACTGACTGTTGTTATTAATATTCAGATTCCCGCCTGATGATTCACTGAAAAATGTATTATAAGGAACATTAGAAGAAATATTGCTCATACTGAATCTTTCCTGTCCCGTTACAGATTTCCATTCCGAAAATGATTTTTGAGTAGTATTGTCCCATTCCCCTATTGCAGCGGAATTCGGCGCAATTAACAAATTATAATCAGCATTGTAATGGTCATAAAGCAATGACTTATATACCCCGGTTGCATAATGCTTTCCGGTTCCTCCTGTTCTGTTATTAAAAAATATATTGTCATAGCAAAATGCAACCATTCCTGATAATGATGTTACATAATACCCGTAAGAGTTCGATGAACCATTAGAATTTCCCAATATTAACACTGAATTATAATATGAATAATTATTGTCATATACATATAGTCCAACATATTTATTATTATTTGTCACACCTTCCCCGAGGGTTACCTGATTGTTGATTACTCTGCTACCTTGACACGTAATTCCTATTACAGTATTTGTATTAGCAGATGAGGAAGTAGGTCCAACTTTATATATTTTATTTGCAGATACAATTCCTCCTGAATAAATGCCGTAGAAATTACCCGGATTTGATGAAGACTGAGTAATATTAGCAATTATATTATTACTTACTACAGAATTTACTCCACAACTTATCGGCTCAACCGAACCCGTACCCGAAATATTTATACTATTAGGTGATGAAATATGACCGATGATATTTCCCGTAGTTGTCCCGATATTTACTCTTCCATTCATATTAATCCATATTCCACGGAAACCAGCATTATCAGTGCTTGTCATATTTATATTCCGTATTACATTATTTTGAATTGATGAAACAGATGAAGTGAGACTGCTCAATTGCAAGAAAATGGCTTGAAAAGTAGCGGAAGTCGCCATATTCCAGTTTCCACCTTCACATTGTGGTGCCTGACCGCCTATCCAGTTATCTTCTATCCTGTGTTTTCCGGATTCCCCCCAAATATATATTGCACCTAGAAAAACATAATAATCAACACCAGAATTATTATAAAAACTATTACCTTTGATTACACAGGAATCTCCAATTAATGGAAAAGAAATTGCGTATCCATAATTAGCATAAAAGTTATTATTTAATATAGTAACATTTCCGTTATCCGAATTTCCGGAATAAATACAAGTTCTTGGTAAATTAGTACTGCCACCCGTAGCCTTTCCCAGGAAATTGTCTATGATTGTTATACCATTATTATTACCGCTTCCAAGTGTGATATTTGCGTTACCTGAAGAACCATTATTACTTTCGATTATGCAATTCTGAATAGTAATATTTGAACAATTATTGTAAACTCTGAAAACCGGACCTGTATTATTATTGTTTGAATTAGTATTTCTGAATATTAGGTATTTCCCTGCACCACCGTTTACAGTAACCCTATCCGCTCCGTTGAAGTCAATCATCGGAATAGTATTAACATTTAACATACGAATCAATCTCTGCGTGGTTCCATCCGGTTGTATAGTTAAAGTATAGCCGCCGGTACCTTTTTCGAACCATTGATTAAGTGCATTAGTGCCGTCCTCATCAAGGTCAGCAGCGATATTAATTGTAACATTTCCTTTTAACAATCCATTATTTACTGCCGCAAAAAATCCGTTTTCGCCAGTCAAAGTTGCAAAATCAACTCTATCGGCGGTATAAGTTCCAGAATATTTTCCGCCTTCATAAGCACCAATGGAAGGATATGTATCATCCCGCAAAACACCGTTATAATCGGTTGTAACTTCTGCAACCGGAGAACCTTTTATCCAGACGGGTGATTTATACTGCGGCTGCAAATCAATCGGAGTTGTAACGGATTTATAATAAGGATTGCTTTGAATCGAATTTAAATCCTTGCCGCTTGCAGTTTGCCAATTTGCAAGTGTATAATATCGAGTTCCGGAAATTCTGCCCGTCATACCGTTTGCTGAAGTATAGTATAAATCATTATAGTCCGATGTAAGAGTTGAATTAGAGACCGTATTAATACAAACATGAGAAGCACTTCCTGCAGACGTAGTTCTTCCGTTAAATAATATATTATTTTTTAAGTTTAAGTTATTAATATTACTATGATTGATTGCAAGAGACCAACCTGAATTAACGCCGCTGCTTCCTCCTATATAAATTGAATTATAATAAACATTTGCAGTTGAACCTGTATTATTATATATATTAATGCCATAAATATTAGCAGAAGCATTAGGTGAATTAGACTCAAGATTTACTACATTATTATAAATATAATAAATATCACCCGCATTTCCTAAGGCAATGTCAATTCCGTAAATATAATTTGTTGAGCTGTATGTGTTAATTAAGTCATAAACTTTATTTCTTATGACAAATGATTCACCTGAAGCCCTGCTTAGTCTTATACCTGTTATTTCATTAGAATTTGACGGATTAGTCAAGAATACACAATTGCTGTCAATAGTTAAGTTATTGTAATACCACCAGGCTGTAATTCCTTCCTTTATAAAGTTTGTTATATTGCAACTTCTAATTTTATTATAATCACCTGTTTTTCCTTCTGTGCCGGAGAAATACACACCAGAACAAACATTTGATGTTCCTCCTGTAATTGTACAATTATAGACATAATTAAAATCACAACCGGTTGAACCATTAGTTGTTGAAAAATTAATTCCGCATCCGGGAAAATTTGAGCCGTTAGATTTTACAATTAAATTCCTTAATGTATCATAGGAAGCATCGTTTATCAATCTTACTCCCGCACCGTTTGAATTCGTATTTGATATAGTTAAATCTTTTGTATTACCTCCGTTTATGTTAGACCCTTCAAATGTTATATATTGTGCACCGTTTAAATCAAAAATTGCAGTAGAATTATTTCCTTCGATTGCAGGGGTAACACCTGAAGCGGGCCTGAAAGTTACTATACTCGAAGCACCTGCACCGGTTATATTATTAATTTTAATGGGAAAAGTTTCCGAAGCAGAATAATCCTCATCAAAAAGTAAAAAAGTAGTTGAAGCTGAGATTCCCCGAATATTTAAATCCTGAACAGCAGAGGTAATATTCAAATAAACAGTCACTCCATCGGTTTCCTGTCCAATATTCTTATTTATCAGGAAGTCAATTTCACCGAGTCCGTATTTATATAGATCCTCTCTTTGCACAAATACACTCATAGGTCCGGTATAGGGTTCACCGTCAAGCATAGGTATATAATTTTCGTCAATTGCATCTATTATTTTTTTCTTTGTATTTACTTCATTATTTACTTCCTTTTTCGAAATATCTTCAATACTCTTATCTCCGGTTAGCTTGTCACTTTCAAGTTTATTATCATTACGTTTTATTTTTTCATTTTGATAACGATTAGTTTGCAAGTTATCCAGAATTTTGTTTTCCTCGATAACATCGACTTCTTTTTTCACTCTATCAATTTTCTTTTCGAAATAAATATTTTTTCCTGTAATCAATCTAAAAGCTGCAGCCCCCACTGCATAATATCCGGACATTTTATTTGCAATATTGAATTTTATATTAGGTCTGTCTGAATCGACAGTCCCGTTGCCAGCAGGCGGAGAATTGTTTGCATTCCAGTGCTGATGTCTGTTACTTGCGGATGTATAACTTATATATTTACACGTAAAATCTTCCGTTCCGCCTGTTCCGCCGTAATTTGTTTCTACAAGCACAAGCAAATTATCAGTACCATTATAATTAAAATTCGACTGCATATCAAAACTCAGCCATTTATCCTGCTGAAACAGGGGATTTGACATAAAATTAGTAGTTCCATCATAAACGAGGGTAGCTCCTGAAATATAATTAGCCCAAGTAGATGCGGTTAATTCTCTGTCAGATGTATGCTTTAAGTAAATTTTCACCGGTCCGTCGTTTGCAGCCCGTAATTGCATTGCAAACCAACTGATATTGAAAATTCTTCCTCCTCCGGTTATCCCTATTTCCGAAGCAGTGTATACCGATGCATCTCTCTCATATCCATAATCAAAAAACAGAGGATAAGGTTTATAAGTCGTTGAAGTCCCGATTTGCAGCGGAGAAAATGTCAACTTCATATTAGGTCTGTTGTAGATTCGTGTTCCGTCACCCGTAGGAAATGACCATCCAACTGCCGATTTAGCCATATATTGACTTGTCACCGAATATAGAAAATCCGGATAACAGCCTTGATAACTTCCGTGTCTGTTTTCATAATATATCAGAATATTATTCCGATTGTTATATTTAAAATGTTTACTTAATTCTATTGTTGTCCAACCACTTGCATTCCATGTCAAAGTAGCAGATGTATTAAGGGGAAAAACTCTTGTCATTGTAAGCGTGTCAGGTTTACTTCCATCGGAAAAAAATTCATCCGATGTGTGAGCCATATAGATTCTCTGATTAGAATAAGTACAGGAAGAAGTCCATGTATCATAAAATGAAATCGAAGTCAAATATCCTTCATTATCCCAGCCGGCAGAATTTATTTCGCTCTTTTTTATTATCAAAGCCGACCAGCCAAAATTATATCTTCCATCCAAAGGAATATAGGTTGGTGAGCTTGCTCCTGTTCCTATTGTAATAGTATTATTATTTTCGTGGCTGCCCATATAATACCAGCTGCTGATACTTTCTCTTACAGGACAAACACGCCAGTAGTACTTAACGCCTGAAGTTAATCCAGTCGCATTGTATGAAATTGAATTTGACGGCAATCGTTCTACAAAAGTAAAGACAGAATTATCAGAAGATTTATATATTGCCCATCCGAGTTCATTGGATAAATCGTCAGTCCAGTTAAGTGTATAACTTGTAGCAGCAATATTCGTAAAATTCAAACGATATGCACCGGAAGAACCGTTAAAGAAACTATAACACTGACCAGTTGCAGGTCTTGTGTTTAATGTATTTGTTTCCGCATAATTACTTGCTGCGGGAGCAGTACCTGTTCCGTCAAGTGAATAGAAATGTCCTGATTGAGTATAAAAAGCTGCCATACCTATTGATGCACTACAACCTCCTACTGTTCCTCCAGATTCCTGTCTATAATAAAATTCTATTTTATTTGTTGTTTCATACAATACTGCCTGAAATGAAATCGAGGGATTTGTTGCATCGTGCATCCACCTCCAGTTCAGCCATTCGAAAATAAATTTTCTGTAAGGAGCCGAACCTTCAACTTTATAAGATGCTGTTCCTGTTGTTCCCGAAGTACCCCCTGCAAGATTATCCCATAAAGGAGCTATAAGCGGTCTGTCATCAGCATTAATCCAGCCCTCTAAACTATTAGTTATTCCTGCATTTGTAGTATTTGTATTAAATGTTAAAAATCCGGACGATGAAGCCTTCAGATACGAATATTTCTTCCCCATAAAATAAAAATCAAAACCAACATTAATAACCGGGGACAATTTTGCATTTGTACCCTCGATCTCAGTAACTCTTGTTCCACCGGTTAATTGAGAGTATGATGAGGAATAGGCATAAAAAGGAATATGAACTTTTGGTGAGAAACAATAAACCCAGCGGGAACCATTGGATGTGCTGTGTAAATTA
>VGWA01000087.1 GCA_016873795.1 Ignavibacteria bacterium | reverse complement strand
TTCTACCTATGATGCAGCTTCCGATAGAGTTAAACCGGGAATTGGATATCCCGGTCCGAGAATTATTAACTTTTCGCAGATTCTGGAATTTAACATTTTTCCGCTGAATAAAATCGTTAAAAAAGTTCTTAATATCTGTGAAGAAGCGGTTGGTACTGCCGTGGAAATCGAATTTGCAATTACACTCGATAAAAATGATTGCAAGCCGGTTAGATTCGGATTTTTACAGGTGAGACCTATGGTTGTATCAGATGAAAAAGTGGAAATTGAACAAGAAGACTTGTCTCCTGAAAAAATTCTTTTATCATCGAAATATGTCCTGGGGAACGGTACTGTGGATACTATAACCGATATTGTTTATGTCAAACCGGAGGTTTTTGAGGCAAAATATTCTCCTGAAATTGCAATTGAAATTGAAAAAATTAATAAGTCCTTAATTGACAATAATAAAAAATATTTGTTAATCGGATTCGGAAGATGGGGAAGCTCCGATCCGTGGTTGGGAATACCTGTAAACTGGGGACAAATATCAGGAGCCAGAGTAATTGTGGAATCAATGTTCAGCGGTATGAATGTCGAATTAAGTCAGGGCTCGCATTTCTTTCATAATATTACAAGTTTTCGTGTTCTTTATTTTTCAGTTCCGGCTGGTGAACAAAATAATATCGATTGGAACTGGCTGAAGACAAATAATACAGTACGACAAACAGAATTAAAATTTATTAAACATATTGAACTAAATAAACCTTTGTCGGTTAAAGTTGACGGAAGGAAAGGTTTAGGAGTAATTTTTAAATGAACGGTAAAAAATCTGTTGATAAAATTATATCCTCATTGCAGGAAAGAGCTAAGGAATTAAACTGCATATATAAAATTGAGGAAATCTTCGTTAATGAACTGGATGAAAATTCCACTTTGCAGAATATTGTCGAGGTTATTCCCGAAGCGTATCAGTTTACGGATATTTGTGTAGTAAGATTGACCGTCGAGAGTAAAACATTTCGCTCGGATAATTTTGTGGAATCTCCTTGGGTGCAGAAAGCAGATATAAAAATACAGGGTGAAATAGTTGGTGCAATAGAAGTGTTTTATACACAATTAAGACCGAACTTTAATGAAGGTCCGTTCCTTTCCGGCGAAAGAAAATTTATCGATACTATTGCCGAACGCACTGCAAGTTATATATTTCAAAATAAACTGAAAAAATTATTTAAACAAAAAAAAGTTGAGACAAAAGACTTTTTAAAAGAAGAAAAAAGAGAAGAATGGCGTGTAATAATCGATTTGCTGCGGGAAACTGACCAGAATTTATATGATGTTATTGCAAGAAAAATGTTGAATTATTTAACATGGAGCGGAGTAGAGGAGGCTGAACAACTTCTGCACAGATCTTTGAAAAATGTTGGAGATTTTGAGGATGATTTTGAAGATGAAAACAGACCAATTGAAAAACTTGACCTTGATGTGCTGGGCGATAATGTTTTCGAAATTGCTTCGAAAAATATCAGCGATGACGAAATTCTCTTTAGAGTGCAAAAATGGATTCAGGAAGATAAAGCAAGTTTTTTTGTCAGGATACTGGAAAATGTCGGCAGTACGATACCGGAGATATCTGATGCTATGAGAAGGTTCCAGCATATTACAACAAAAGAAGCAGAACTTCCGAAAACTACAATAAAAGGATTGAATGTATCCTTAATTAGACGTTTCCTTTCGGATGAGCTGAATTTTATCAGTATTTCTAAAGACCATCTTGAAATTTCTGATTTTTATGACCTTGTCCAGAAATTGGTGTATCCTTCCAAAAGTCAGGGAAAAATCGGAGGAAAAAGTGTCGGGCTGTTTCTTGCAAAAAAAATTCTCGAAAAGTCAACCGAATATTCGGATTTGTTTCAAGATATCAAAACACCTAAGACATGGTACGTTACTTCCGATACTGTCATAGAATTTCTGCATTATAATAATCTGGAAGATGTAATCGAACAAAAATATAAAGACCTGAATCAGATCAGACAGGAGTATCCGTATATCGTACAGGTCTTCAAAAATTCTATCTTTCCCCCTGAAATACTTAATTTTCTGTCTATTGCGCTTGAAGATTTCGGTGATATTCCTCTTATAGTAAGAAGTTCGAGTCTGCTCGAAGACAGACTGGGGGCTGCATTTTCAGGAAAATATAAAAGCTTGTTTGTGGCAAATCAGGGAACCAAACAATCAAGATTGAATGCACTAACGGATGCAATTTCGGAAGTTTATGCTTCAGTTTTTAATACCGACCCGATTGAATATAGAATGGAAAGAGGTTTACTCGACTTTAATGAGGAAATGGGTATTCTAATTCAGGAGGTTGTGGGAACGAAAGTAGGAAAATATTATCTCCCTGCTTATGCAGGTGTCGCTTTTAGTAATAATGAATTTCGCTGGTCGCCGAGAATTAAAAGAGAAGACGGACTGATACGGCTGGTACCCGGACTCGGTACAAGAGCCGTGGACAGATTAAGTGACGATTATCCTGTTCTGATTGCACCCGGAAAACCGGGCTTGAGAGTTAATGCGTCTGTCGAGGAAATTATGAGATATGCACCGAAAAAAATTGATGTGATTAACCTTGAAGAAAATACTTTCGAAACAATTGAAATTAAGGATTTACTGAATGAATATGCCTCTGATTATCCGAATGTTACGGAAGTCTTTTCCGGGTATGACGGTAGTATTATTAAAAGTATTTCTGCTTTTGATATCGAAGATAATAAAAAAAATCTGTTTTGTACGTTCGAAAAGTTAGTTCAAAAAACGGATTTTATCTCCAGAATGCATGCAATATTGAATGTATTAAAAGAAAAAATGAGATGCCCTGTGGATATTGAATTTGCAAGTGACGGAAAATATTTCTATCTCTTGCAATGCAGACCTCAGAGTTACTCAATAGGAGACCTTCCTGCCGAAATTCCGAGAGATATAGCATCTGATAAAATAATATTTACGGCTAATAAATATATTTCAAACGGTAAAGTACCGGATATTACGCATGTCGTCTACGTCGACCCTGATAAATATAACGAAGTTGAAGAACATAGTGAATTAGTCGAAATAGGCAGGGCAGTAGGTAAACTGAATAAAGTACTTCCGAAAAGACAATTCATTCTGATGGGTCCCGGAAGATGGGGTAGCAGGGGAGATATTAAACTGGGTGTAAATGTTACTTATTCAGATATTAATAATACGGCAGTTCTAATTGAAATAGCCAGGCAAAAAGGGAATTACCTGCCTGACCTGTCATTCGGTACTCACTTTTTCCAGGATCTTGTGGAAGCATCAATCCGTTACTTGCCTCTGTATCCGGACGATAAAGAAATAATTTTTAATAACTCTTTCTTTTTAAATTCAGCTAATATTCTTCCTGATATATTACCTGAATATAAACATCTTTCAGAATTTATTAAAGTAATTGACGTTCCGAAATCAACCGATGGACTGACTTTGAAAGTCTTGATGAATGCGGATATCGAATCTGCCATTGCTCTTTTATCGTCACCTGCAAAAAGTGAAATGAGCAGTGAAGTCAGATTGCAATCGGAATCTGTTAAAGAAGATCACTGGAGATGGCGTTACAGAATGGTTGAAAAAATTGCCGCTAATATAGATCCGGAAAAATACGGCGTAAAAACATTTTATGTTTTTGGTTCGGCTAAAAATGCTACAGCAGGTGCGGCAAGCGATATTAATTTGTTGCTGCATATAACTGATGATGATAAAAAAAACGAACTGCTTAAAAATTATCTGAACGGCTGGAGTCAGTGCCTTATGGAACTGAATTACCTGAGAACCGGAATAAAAGTTGAGAATTTTCTTGATGTTCATTTTGTAACTGATGAGGATATTAAAAATAAATCGGGTTATGCCGATAAAATAGATGCTGTGACAGATGCAGCAAAAGAAATACCGCTGAAAAAAGTAGAGGTCCTATCAAATTAAAAATAATTTACATATTCCGCAGAAAAAAGTGGCTTTTTCATTTTTGATGTGTTATAAAATAAATTTACATTCCTTTTTCATAGCACTGTTAAGAAGTGCTAAATAATCGTTAGTTTCTATTTCAACCGCTCCGAATTGTTCAAATACCGGGGTTATCATTTGTATCTCGAATAATTTATAATTATTTCTCGCCAAGATATTGTATAATTTTACCAATGCTACTTTTGAAGCATTGTCTTTTTTGTGAAACATTGATTCACCAAAAAATGCCCCCTTTATTGCTAATCCGTATAAACCGCCCGCAAGTTTGTTATTGTAATATGTCTCTACACTATGTGCGTATCCTTTCTTATGTAATTCTGTATATAATTCTATAATTTTTTTATTTATCCATGTGTCTTTTCTGTATGCACAGTTTCTGATTACGCTTCCGAAATCATAATCTACCCTTATCTCAAAAATGTTTTGCTTGATTAGTCTTTGTATAATCCTCGGAGTATTGAATGCCTTTTCTATCATTGGAATTATTGCTCTTGGAATTGCCGTGTACCACCTTATATTGTCCTCGTCTTCCCCCATTGGAAATAAATTCAGTTTGTATGCATTCAGCACGATTTCCGGTGTTACTTCTTCTGTTGCAATATATGGGAATAAATAAAACATTGAACTGAATTTACCCTCTTAATAGTTATTCTCTGGTTCAGATGCAATAAATAATAGAATATTAAGTGACGGTTTATCTGCTGGTTGTAATTTAATTCTGTCCGAATCTTTTGTTCACTTCTTCCATTATCTTAATGGCTGCTTCGGGTATCTTTGTACCCGGACCGAAGATTGCGGAGGCGCCGTTTTCATATAGAAAATCGTAATCCTGCGGCGGAATTACACCTCCGCAAATTACTATGATGTCGTCTCTACCAAGTTTCTTTAACTCTTCGACAAGTTTCGGAAGTAATGTTTTATGTCCTGCAGCAAGTGAACTCATTCCGATTATGTGAACGTCGTTTTCCACTGCCTGCTTCGCTGTCTCTTCCGGTGTCTGAAATAACGGTCCGACATCTACATCAAAACCCATGTCTGCATATGCTGTCGCTACTACTTTGGCTCCTCTGTCATGTCCGTCCTGTCCCATCTTCGCTATCAGTATCCTGGGACGTCTGCCCTCTCTTTGGGCAAATTCATCGGTCATTGCTCTTGCGATGCGGACCGAGTCGTCTTCTTTGCTGTATTCTGTACTGTACACTCCTGATATTATTTTTGTTTTTGCCTGATATCTGCCCCATACATTTTCTAATGCGGATGATATTTCGCCTAATGTTGCCCTTGCTTTTGATGCTTTTACCGATAAATCAAGTAAATTTCCTTCCCCGGTTTCCGCACATCTGGTTAGTGCGTTTAAACACTTTTTCACTTCACCCGGATCTCGTTTCTCTTTTATTTCTTTTAGCCTTTTTATTTGTGATAACCTTACTGCCGTGTTGTCGACCTCAAGGATTTCCATCGGCTCTTCTTGTTCAAGACAATACTTATTTACTCCGATTATGCTCTCTTTTCCTGAATCTATTCTTGCCTGCCTCCTTGCTGATGCTTCTTCAATCCTCATTTTTGGTATCCCTTCTTCTATGGCTTTTGTCATTCCTCCGTATGATTCCACTTCAAGTATGTGTTCCCATCCTTTCTTCAGTAGAGCGTCGGTTAAATATTCAAGATAATAACTCCCGCCCCATGGGTCGATTACTTTGCAGATGTTTGTTTCATCCTGTAAATATAATTGTGTGTTTCTTGCAATGCGTGCCGAAAAATCTGTAGGCAGTGCAAGTGCTTCGTCCAGTGAATTTGTGTGAAGTGACTGCGTGTGCCCTAATGCTGCAGCCATTGCTTCCATGCAGGTTCTTATAACGTTGTTAAACGGGTCTTGCTCGGCTAAACTCCAGCCGGAAGTCTGTGAATGCGTTCTCAAAGCCATCGATTTCGGATTTCTGGGATTGAATGACTTTATTAATTTTGCCCAGATAATCCTTGCCGCACGCATCTTCGCAATTTCCATAAAATAATTCATTCCCTGAGCCCAGAAAAAAGATAATCGGGGAGCAAATTCGTCAATGTCTAAACCTGCCTTTATACCCGTTCTTACATATTCTAAACCGTCGGCAAGTGTATATGCCATCTCTAAGTCTGCAGTCGCTCCGGCTTCCTGCATATGGTAACCTGAAATGCTTATACTGTTGAATCTCGGCATAAATTCCGTTGTGTATTTGAATATATCTGCAATGATTTTCATCGAAGGCGAGGGAGGATATATGTAAGTATTCCTCACCATGTATTCCTTAAGAATATCGTTTTGTATCGTTCCGGAAAGTTTTGATATTGGTACTCCCTGTTCCTCCGCTGCCGTAATATAAAATGCCATAACAGGAAGAACAGCTCCGTTCATTGTCATCGATACCGAAATCTTTTCCAATGGTATTCCCGAAAATAAAATTTTCATATCTTCTACTGAATCAACTGCTACACCTGCTTTTCCTACGTCGCCGATGACTCTCTGATGATCTGAATCGTACCCCCTGTGTGTTGCTAAATCAAAGGCAACCGATAAACCGGTCTGACCGGCTGCTAAATTTCTTCTGTAAAATGCATTGCTCTCTTCAGCAGTGGAAAAACCTGCGTACTGCCTTACTGTCCAGGACCTCAATACATACATTGTTGCATAAGGACCGCGCAAATATGGTGGGATTCCCGAAAGATAATTCAAATGCTGATATCTTTCAGTGTCTTCTTTTGTGTAAAGCGGCATTACGGGAATCTGCTCCATTGTTTCCCAGATAAATTCTTCAGGTGATTTTCCTGTGTCTTTTATAAATTTTTCTTTCCACTTTTCTTTCGAAATTTCGGGAGTGTTTAAATCCGGTTCAATATTTTTGAAATTCATTTATAATTTATCATTTATAATTTAACATTTATCATTTATAATTTATCATTCATAATTTATTACTTATAATTTATCATTTATAATTTATCATTTATAATTTATCATTTATAATTTATCATTCATGCCTTCATTAAAATATCTTTTAAAATATTATATGCATTAGCACCCATGAAAATAAAATAATCTACTCCGTTTTCCCTGTAATAATTTTCCTGGTCTTTTGGATTTCCTGCAAGTATCAGTTTAATATTTTTAGTTTTCTCTTTCAACAATTTTCCCGCTGAAGGTACAAGTTCCTTGTACGTTTCGTCTGTTGAACAGATTACTGCAGCAACCGGTCCGGTTTCTAATAGTGACTGAAAGGCATCTTCCGGTGTATCAAAACCTTTCTCATATATAACTTCAAAACCGCCGGTTTCAAAAAAACTTCTTGAAAAATCCGCTCTTGCCTTATGTTGTGATAAAGATCCAAAGGTCAATAAAAATACTCTCGGCTTATGACCTTTTTTCGAGGTGTAATCTTCTGAAAGTCTCCTTAATTCCTCGAACTTTGAGGAAAGCCTTACAGGTGTTAATGTTTTAATATTTCCCGTATGTTTAGTATCCTTGTATAACCTTTCATTGATTTCGCTCAGGAAAACCCCGTCAGATAGTGCAGTGCTTGTTTCTTGTATTAATTTATCAGTAAGTTTGTATTCTGCGGGTAAATTCTTGAGACTATCGTACTTTTTTATTTTATGTTTAATACATTTATCGTAAATTCTTTTATAATCCTGTAATTTAATTTCATGTTTCACTTCTTTCGGATTTGCATACATATTTGTACCAACAATTATACTCTTCCTTTTTTCAACGTCCTTCATTCTTTCCATATTTATTTTTTCGGTTTCTGACTGAGGGAATCCTTCTTTGAGTGAATTATACATCCCGCCTCTTTCTTCTATTTGTCTGAATAAATTGTAAGATTCCTTTGCAACCTCATAAGTCAATTTCTCGATAAAATACGAACCTGCTGATGGGTCTATTAATTTATTTAAATTTGATTCTTCACTTAATATAATTTGTGTATTCCTCGCTATTCTTCTTGAAAAATCGTCAGGTAATCCGAGTACTTCGTCATAGGTATTCGTTTCGATGCTGTCTGCACTTCCCGCTACTGCAGAAAAACATTCTGTTACCGAACGTAACATGTTTACATAAACATCGTATTCAGTTTGATTGTAAAATGATGTCCTGCAATGTATAAACATTTTACTCTCTTCTTTACCGCATCCGAATTTCTCTAAAATCTTTGACCATAACAACCTTGCTGCTCTTAATTTTGCAATTTCCATAAAGAAAAAAGAACCAATTCCAAATGTGAATCTGAAGTTATTCGCTGCTGTGTTTATTCCTATTTCTCTTTTTTGTAATTCCCTAATATAATCAATTGCAGTTGCTATCCCGAAAGCTAATTCCTGTATCGCATTACAACCTGCATTATGATAGGGGAGTGTATTTACACCGATTGTCTTTACATTTGCAAGGTTTTTCGATGTCCGATTTATAACATAGGAAAGATTGTCAAAAACTTTTTCTTTTTCAGAAGGAAGATAACCGTTTTCTACAAAAAATGCATACGGGTCAATATTGAGACTACCTCTGATTTTATTTTTGTTTGCCTTTCTTTGCTTTACCAGTAGTTCAAGAAGACTTAACCATATTATCCCGTCGTATCCGGAATCAATGTTTATCGGAAATTTTTCTATATCTATTCCTTCTAAACACTCAGAAAAATCTTTGTAATCGCATATATTTGTTCCGCCTTTGCCGAAATCTTCATTATATCCTCTTGAAATATCAATTCCTTTCTTTGTCATTAAATCCGGACAAAAGTTTATCGAATTTAACCCTCTTTTTATATCGTGTTTTAAAGCTTCATTTACTTGTGTTGGTAATATGTATGGAATCGACTGACATATTTCCCATCCGTCTGATAAATAACCTGAAGATTTTGTGTTTCTGATAAAATATTCGAACCCGGGCAAATTCCTCTCAAATCCTGTTTCCTCTAAATCTTTTTGTGTGTAGAGTGGTTGTAAATTTATTCCTTCGTATGTTTTTGTTATGAGTTTCTTTTCGAATGATTCACCTTTTAAATCTTTCTCTGCTGTTTTTTTCCAATCATCATAACTCGGATAAGGAAAATCTTTCTCGAGATTTATATTTTTTTCTATCATAAATGAAATCTAATTTTTTTGGTTCACAGTAAATATTTTCTTTACTGTATCTAAAAGTGCAAAGTTGTGAATTGTCTTCGATATGAAGTCGGAATGTCTCGTATTTTTTGCCCGCTCCTTTGTCTTGGGGTCATCGTGATTCGTAAAGTATACTACCGGCTTTTCTGAAAATTCTCTTATTTCCTCAACTATTTCTATTCCGTCTTTCTGACCGGCAAGTTCCACGTCTACTATTAGTAAATCAGGATTGTGTTGTCTTGTGTAATTAAGTGCGTCTGCTTCATTGTTTACTATTCCTACTACTTTATAACCGTTGTGGGTTAATGCAAGTTCGGTCACTTTCGCCGATATGTACTCGTCTTCGATTATTAAAATTTTTTTCATAATCGTTTTTTTTGTTATTGTTTCTCTTTCTTCTTTAATTTTGTTATTATTTCGTAAGTATCTTTTGCTATTACTAATTCTTCGTTCGTCG
>VGWA01000086.1 GCA_016873795.1 Ignavibacteria bacterium | reverse complement strand
TGAAGAAAGAAAAGAAAAAAAATAAATAACAAAGAGTAAATAAAAAAAGAGAAAGTAAATTTTTTAAAACAGGTAGTATTCATATTCGAAATAAATTTTAAATAATTTAAATATGAAATAATATTTTAAAAAATAAATGAAAATTAAATTTTTACAAAAACGAATAAGATAATACCTGCGATGATAAGGACATTTGCGATTGTGCCGAATTTTGCGTCCTGCCAGTACATAAAAGTCAGAATTTGAGAATAAACAACAGAAACGATAGCAAGTATCCACCACACGGGTTCTATATTAAGCAAGAACAGAACTGCAGTAATGAGAAAGAGAAATGTAGTCAGGAGCCATAGTAATCCTCCTGTTTGGGAAATATCACTTTTAACGTCTTTGATTTCTGCAAGTTTAAATCCTTTGACAAATCCCATAAGAAAAATGAGTCCGTGAAGGACTGTGATAACTAAGAAGATGATTTTTAAAATGGTCATAACTAATTCTGTTTTAATTATTTATGTTGGTTTTATGAAAAAATAACAAATTGAGATGAAAGATGTAAGTTATAATTTGTATACTTTTGTTATGCTTTTGTTATACTTTTGTTATACTTTGATGTACTTTTTAATTTTACTATATTGCTGATAAATAATAACTTAGCAATTTTTCATAATTTTCAAAAACATCAAAAACAGGGGTATTTTTTAAATATTTCGAAAAATTGTATTACTTTTGTATTACTTTTGTTATACTTTTTTTTTATAATTAGTTGTTTAATCATTAATATATAAATATATATTTTATCCATTTCGAAATTTATTAAAAATTCAGTACAACCATGATTAAGGCAGAAATTTTCAGTATGGATAAATACGGGTTTTTTTCAAGCATATAATATTTCATAATTTTTTTTATATAAATATAACAAAAATTCATTAATGATTTTCGTATTTAAAAAATCTGTCATCAGGATTTCTTAATTCTGTTATATAAACACCTGCTACTCGATATTTCGGAATCTGATGTAAAAGGTAGGAGATCCTGAAACGAGTTCAGACTGAAAGTCAGGGATGACAAGTCAGAGATGACAAAAATCGAGGATAGGTCAAAGTCAGAATGATAAATGGAAAATCAGAAGGTTTTGGGGATTGGTTTTCCGAGCACACGGCATCCTTTTGGCTCAATAAGAACGTCGTCTTCTATTCTGATGCCGCCGAATTTTCTATATTTTTCTACTTTGTCATAGTTGATAAACTGTGTGAATTTCTTTTCACTTTTCCACTGGTCTATCAATGCAGGTATAAAATATATTCCCGGTTCTACTGTAATAACATGTCCCGGAAGCAGTTCTTTTGCAAATCTAAGATACGAAAGTCCGAATTGCGAACTTCTTTTAACTTTATCGTCATATCCGACATAATTTTCTCCGAGTCCTTCCATATCGTGAACATCGAGTCCGAGCATATGCCCCAGTCCGTGCGGGAAAAATAAAGCCGCTGCTCCCTGCTGTACGGCATCGTCTATATCTCCTTTCATCAAACCGAGTCCTTTCAATCCCTCAGCAATCATCTTCGCAGCAAGTAAATGAATCTGTCTGAATTTTTTTCCCGGTTTCATTGCGCCTATTGCCGTCAGCTGTGCATTCAGTACAATGTTATAAATTTCCGACTGTTTCTGCGTGAATCTACCACTCACCGGCATCGTCCTTGTTATATCGCTTGCATAATATTCAAAACTCTCGGCACCCGAATCACATACAACAATGTCGCCCACTTTCATTAAATTATCATACTTATGATTATGCAGTGTTTCGCCGTGAATCGAAAAAATTGTCGTGAATGAATTTCCCTTTCCCAACGAATGAGCAATTCCGTTCATCGGACCCGCTATTTCCCGCTCGTAAATTCCGGGACGAATATTAATCATAGCATATTTGTACATTTCATAAGATATATCGAGTGCCTTTTCGATTTCACGCACTTCTTCCTTCGACTTTATTATCCTCTGTGCAACAACAGCCCTTATTAACTTAGTAGATATATAATTATTAACAAAATCCGGTCTTATCCCCAGAAGTCCCCCGAGTTTAAGCAATGTTCTCGGCTGGTACTGCGGAAGAAAATGAATTTTACGTCCGGACTTCAGCGTATCTTCGATTTTTTCCGCAAGTATGCTCAAAGGATACGTATTCGAGATACCCGACTTCGATGCAAGAGATTTTATCGTCGGTTGATTTCCCATCCAGATAATATCCGCCACTGTAAAATCATCGCCGAATACCATATCTATACCGGAATCAATATCGATAACACCATACAATCCCGGTATGTCAATGCCGAAATAATACAGAAATGACGAGTCCTGTCTGAAATGATATGTATTAGCGGGATAATTTACCGGATATTCGTCGTTTCCGGGAAATATTATCAGTCCCGCACCGATATTTCTTTTGAGAATTTGTCTTCTGGTTTTATAAGTTTTTGAGTTAAACATTTTAATCAGATATTAAATTAAAAAATTTTATAATTATTTAGTTGCTGTCTCAAGACGTTTCATAACAGAGAAGATAAATATTCCGGAGATTAAGGAAGTAACAACGAGTAAAGTAAAAGTCTGCCACAGTTGAAAATTCGCATAAGGAATAGCGATAACGCCGGAGAGATAATTGCCGAGCGCGGTAGCACCGAGCCATCCGCCCTGCATTAATCCTTTGAATTTCGGAGGTGCAACTTTCGCAACGAAAGAAAGACCCATCGGACTTAAAAATAATTCCGCTATCGTTAATGTAAAATATGTGCTGATTAACCAGTACGGTGAAACAAGTATACTCGAAACCGAACCGCCTGTTGCCGATTTTATAAAGTGAGGACTATCTAGCATTCCGCCGTCTTTGCCGATTAGTGCAACAATAACAAGTATGATATATGCAGCAGCGGCTATAAACATCCCTATTCCGATTTTCTTGGGTGATGATATTTCTTTTTTCTTCCTTATTAAATAAGTAAAAAAGGTCACGACAACCGGAGTCAAAAACACTACAAATATCGGATTGAATGCCTGAAAGGTTTCCGGTGAAATCGGGTTAATATCCTGAAATGTGCCGTATTTTATGTATAAAATTATTGCACCCGCTATTGTCAACACCGCTCCGATAATTCTTCTCAGTACATTCGAGCTTTTAAGAACAAGAAAAACAATTCCCATAATGATTGCAATTATGGACAACAAAGCGGGTAAATCGAACAGTGCATAAGTAAATTTTCCCACCGAACTTGCTGTGAAATTTTTAGCGAAGTAGGTGAGCACAAGCCCGTTTTGATGAAATGCCATCCAGAAAAATATTACAGTAATAAAGACAAGAATCAGAGCGACTATTCTCTTCTTTGTCTGTTCCGCCGTTAATTCGATAACAGAAGCACCAGCCTGTTTAGATTTTTTATGAGTAACATCGGCATATTTATAATATTTTTTAAATGCCGTAAATATAATAAAAGATACAATAATTGCGGCGGCGGCGATTGCAAATCCCATATTGTAAGCACCGCTCAGAGAAGATACGTATTCTTTGCTGAAAGCCAGTAAATCAACGTTTGCGTTGCCCGTCATTGCAGCGGCAATTTGTTTGAATTCAATAAGTGCAGATTCTTTAACTCCGCCAATCGGGTCTTTAATAAAACTGTGAGCTAATACCGGAAGTTTGGCATTATAGATAAAGTTATCAAACGAAAGGAAAAGATTTCTCATCCCGATTGCGGCAAACGGTGCAAAGAATGCACCGATGTTTATACCCATATAGTAAATGTTGAATGCATTGTCCTGCATCGACCTGTATTTTTCGTCTTCGTAAATATTGCCGAGCAGTACAGCCATGTTTCCCTTGAAAAATCCCGTACCCAGGGCAATTATAAAAAGCGATGAAAATAAAAGCAGGGGGCTTGCCGGAGGATAAGACAAAAGCAGATACCCGATAAACATTGTTATAATTCCGAGAACTACTACTTTACCGTACCCGAGCCTGTCGGCAAGCAGACCACCGATTATCGGCAGTCCGTAAACGGCAGCAAGAAATATTCCCCAGATTTGCCCTATTTCCGATTCGGGAATACCAAGTTTTGCTTCAATGAATAAAGTGAATATGGCGAGCATCGTGTAATATCCGAACCGTTCTCCCATATTAGACAGGGCTAACACATATAGTCCTTTTGGATGTCCTTTAAACATAAAAAATAATAATTAATTTGTCAAAAAATATTATTCGTTCTTTTCTTTTTCTGTTTTCTTTTCTTTTTTCTTATGAATCGAACCGTATTCAAGTCCGTGCGGTTTTTTCCTCTCGGACATTCTTAACATAAAAGCAAAGAATAATCCAAGGAAGCCCAGTGTAGAAAATATCCACATTCCCGTATTGTAACCGGACGGATTATCAGCACCCGCAGCCGATATATCATTTGTATATCCGATTAATAAATTAAACAGAGCAAGGCCGATATTTTGTATCATCGTCATAAGTCCGTAAGCAGTACCGAGTTTTGCTTCTTTTACAACAAGTGCAACAGAGGGCCACATAACAGCGGGTATTAATGAAAATGCAAATCCCATTAACGCCATTGGAATAATCAGATAGAAAGGTATTTCTGAATCAATATCGAAGAATTTAAGTTTGATTTTCAATGCATCGCTGGTACCTGTATATATCCCGGAACTTAATTTTGTAATAGTTCTTACATTCGATCTACCTATTTCGTGGCTTGCATTCTGCCATTGATTCATATTAATTTTACATTTGTAAATTCCTTCATCGGTTCCTGCAAATATTTCGTCTTTATCAGAGAAAACCGTGTAAATCTCGGAAGCGGCAATTCCCTGACTTATCACCGTCCAGTTAAAATCATTTTCGTAAGCCTGAATTATACTGTTTTCCGCTACAGCAAATATTAAAGTATCTTTAATAAATATTGATTTAATTTTCGTCAGTGAATTTGAATTATTTATGTTTTTCCATATTGTATCATTTTTATTAAGCATAAAAATCCCTTGCTCCGAACCTGCATATATTCTGTTAACAGAACCGCAAAGTGAATATACATCAGTATTTTCAAGACCATTATTGAACAGTGTCCAATTTTTTCCCATATCGCCGGTTTCAAATACTCCTTCTGAGGTACCGGTATAAACTTTGTCTCCGAGGTTGCTGATCGTACGCACGTCAGTGCCTGACAGGCTCATTTTCGAAAATATCGATGATTCGGATTTCTGCTCTTCCTGAATGACAGTCTTTGAATATACATTGCTTTCGGATTTCCAGTTAATTCCATTATCCGTCGATAAAAATACTCCCCCGCTTGTTGCCACAAAAATATTTGTACCGATATTTGCAAATCCGAAAATTGTAGAAGCGGTTATTCCTTTGCTCTGCTGTTCCCAGCTTAATCCAAAATTGGATGTAGTATAAACTCCTTTATTTGTTCCGGCAAAAAGTTTATCGTCGATTGGATTTGTATAAAGTACTTTAATTCCCATTGTCGGAAGACCTTCGGTTGTTTTTATCCACATTTCGCCGGCATTTGTCGACAGAAAAGCCGTGCCTCCTCTGAAACCGAGCGGTGCGGCAATATCCACTTTATAAGCCATAATAAGATAGACCGGTATTATGACAAGCGAACCGAGCATCATTAACAAAGAGCGCTTCCCTATTTTATCGGACAGCAAGCCGAAGAGCGGAGTAAAAATCATTGCGGCAAGGGTCAGAATACTGGAGAGATTTCCGCCGACTTCCCTTGTTGTACCGTGTGCTTCCTGAAAGAATTTAATGGCAAACGTCTGAAACGGAAACATAGCGGAATAAAAAGTCACGCATAAGAAAGTGATAAACCAGAATGATTTGTCGAAAGAAAAGATTTCTCTCAGAACAATTTTGTCCTGCGAGCCTTCTTTTCTCATTTTATATTTACGGGATGCATACACATCCATAAAATAATAGAAAACGATACAGACAACGGCAAAGACACCCGCAGAAAGTGAAATCCACAACGGGTTTTGCCAGTAATTATAAAGAGGTTTGGCAAGAGACGGAGAATTCAAAGCAAGAAAAGAGCCGAGTCTTGCTACGGTAAGGTTCAGTCCGAATGCAAAGGACAATTCTTTTCCCTTAAACCATCTTGCAACAATTGTTGTAATGGCTACAATCATAGACTCGGCACCGAGTCCGAAAATAAGTCTGCCTGCAGCCATAGAATAAATACTGCCGTAAAGGACAGTCACAAAAGCGCCGAGCATTACAAGAAAAGAAAATATAAAAACCGAACGTCTTGTTCCTATTCTGTCAATAATAATACCACCTATAAGAACCATTATTATATTCGGAAGGCTGTAAATAGCATTGAGCAGACCGATATTTTTATCGGAATATTTCAGTTGTTCTTTAAGAAGGTCAGCAAGCGGGCTTATACTGTCGTAGATATAGTAATTTCCGAACATTGCGAAACTGATAAGAATCAGTGCAATCCATCTGACAAATGCTGGCGGTTCTTTTTTTATATTAATTTCTTCTGGCATTGTTCAGTGATTAGTATTTTGCGGTTATTAACGGTGTTATGGTTATATTAAATAACTGTGAACGGTTTTTTATTAAATCCGGTATTTTCCGATAATTATTCGACAAACTGCTTAGCATAATATTTTGCAGTAAGTTTTTCGCCGGTTGCTTTCTGAATCATATCATCCCAGTAAAACTCCGCACCGGGCATAAATATTTTTTCTTTCAGATATGTTCCTATTTCAGGTTTACCTACAAAACTCTGTGTTTTATAATCTTTTGTTTTCAGAATATTATCACAAATATAAAAATACAATTGTGAGGCAAGCAGCTCGCCGAGATGATAATTATGATAGTAGCAGGGATAAAGTGCAATATGAATTTTGGATGCCCAGTCGGGTTCGTTTCTGCCTTCGGGTTTTTTCAGCAGTTGATATTTTTCGACAAGATCCCACCATAATTTATTCAAATCCTGTTCCGGATTTTCGTACATTGCTTTTTCGAATCTATACATAACCTGCGACCAGCGGCTGAAGACAAGCTGCTGTAACCTGAGTGAACTGAAAGCAATTTCGCTGATTTTAGCGACGTCTTCCTGCTTAATTAAATTCATATCTTTCATCCAGTATGCGTTCGACGAAAACCTGCCGAATATCTGGGCAATTGCTTCGGTCGTAAACGTGTGTGCGGCATCTCTTAAAAAGAAAGGTAATTCCCTATTTGTATATTTGGAATATATTCCGTGTCCGTATTCGTGAAGCATGGTATTCATCCATTTTTCGTTCGGCTTGACATTGCAGAGAACCCTGACGTCTCCGTTTTTATTTATATCGGTACAGTAAGCATGCTGATTTTTTCCGGGCTTTTCAAAAAGGTCACTGTTTTTTATGATATCATCTACCGGTAGAGAAATACCTTTGTAAAAATCATCTGTTAACTTCACAAGGTCTTTGTCTTTATAATAAACATCCAGGTCAATTTCATATATTTTTGGTGCTTCCTGAAAGAATCTGTTCTGATAATGCCAGGGCATTAATTTATCTTTCGGAACATTATATCTTTTTGAGAAGTATTCGTCAATTATATTTTTTTCTTTGACAAATGCATCTTTTGTAAGGTTGTCCAATTCATCGAATAATTTCAAGATTTGCTCGGGGTCCTGCTCGCTTAGTTTAAGGCTCATTTCGTGGTAATTATTAAAACCGATTTCCTTTGCAACTTCATTTCTCATCCTGACAATTTTTTTCACATCTTCGGCAACAAGTGAACCGATTTTCTTATGTCCGAGCCAGGCGGTTTCGAGTTCTCTGGAATCTTTAGAGCTTGACAAGAGGTCTTCAATCTGGTTGTCTGTGAGTTGCTTTCCGTTTATTTCCGCTCTGAAATTATTGTATTTTTGTTCAATTTCATTGGCAAGCTGGTTTATGGCAGTCAGCTTTGCGGTATCTACCTGAGCACCGAGGAAATAGTTATAGAGAACCGTTAATTGCCTGTTCAGCAGGCTGTCTTTAACGTTTCCGCTTTCCTTGAATTTTTTTAATCTCTCGAAATATTCTTTATTTGCAAAGAAATTTGTGACGTCATTTTGTGCTTTCAGCATTTCATCGAAATCTTCTTTTTTACCCGTTATAGAAGCTTTCCAGGATGATTCCGTACTTTTTATATAAATCGGTTTATATTCCTTTTCAAGGTCGCCGATAAAAATATCAATTTGTTCATCTTTATTGGAGATGAAATTAATAACCGTAAAAATTGCAAGTAAAATCATAATAAAAATTAAAATTAAAAATGTTTTTTTCTTCATATTAATTCATTTAAAATTAAAAATTTAATTGATTAAGTTAGTTGATTTTATTTAAAATTTCAATTTACTTTGTACAGTAAATAACATTGATTTGCTAACGCAGCATTGAATATAGATTGTAAAGTAACCTTAAAATATTTTTTCTATTGCATAAAAAAAAATCGGATTATGATTTCATAATCCGATTTATATTATCTCAAAAAGCATTTATAAATCAGGAATTTCGTTTAATAAAGTCCAGAATTTTATTACATAATAAACTGTCTTTATCGTTAAATCCTTCGATAGCACTGAAGTGATTTTTTCCTTCCTGAGTATAAGCTTCCGCAGGCAGACGGTGTCCTGTCCAGCGGTTGAAGTAATCTTCAGACTGACGTTGAAATTCCGATGTTTCGTCGAAGCCGTATGAAATCATTAAAGGAAATGAATCATCGGGTATATTATAGAACGGGCTGTAACGGAATAAATCACTATAGTTGAGAAACAATTTCGGCTGGAGATAGGAATAAAAGAGAGGTTTAATATCGTATATACCGCTGACGGCAATGCCGCCTTTGATTATATTTTCAGGCAGTCCGAATTCCTTTTTCCAGTCAGTAATGGTAAGCATTCCGACCAGCTGTCCGCCTGCAGAATGACCTGCAACAAAAATCTGTTTTCTGTCTATGTCGTATTTATCCGCTTCTCTGTATATATACGCTAATGCAGAACGGCATTGTTTTGTTATATCAGCTATTGTGACTTTAGGGCAAAGTGAGTAATTCACTACTACAACCGAAACTCCGTTACTAACAAGTCCCCTGGCAATATAGCTATAATCCTTGCTGGAACCTGAAATCCAGTAACCTCCGTGAATAAATACCAGTGCAGGAGAAGATTTTTTACCCGACGGAAATATATCTAATGTCTCATCCTGTAGTGGACCATAATGGATATCCAGAATACAATTAAATTCCTGCCTTGCCTTTTCACTTTCGGTTTGATACCATTCTCCCCATTTTTTGATATCATTTACTGTTAATTCCAGATTATATTGTTTATCAATTTCTTCCTGAGATGTAAAATTCCTGTATAAGTAGGTAAACGAATCTAACATAATGAATTTATTTTGTATATTTTAAAAAAATTAAAAAAACTATTTCAAAAATTATCAAATATATTTTAAAAATCAATATAAATAGAAAATATAAGAGTCGGAGGCGAAGCTTTATTTAAAACTACAAAAGTCTAAATTTATTTAAAACTACAAAAGTCTGGATTCGCTATCAGACTTATTATGATGTATAAAATTAATATTAAATCCGTAATATGATTAACATGTTAACTAAGACTTTTGTAGTCTGTTAT
>VGWA01000085.1 GCA_016873795.1 Ignavibacteria bacterium | reverse complement strand
GGAAAAAATAGAATTATTCGAGAAAAAAATACCGATTTTCGATACTTATGATATAGAGCGGCAGATTGAGGAATCTCTCCAGAAAAAGGTCATGATAAAAAACTACGGATATCTTGTTATAGAGACGACGGAAGCGATGACTGTTATAGATGTAAACAGCGGGAAATATGCAAAAGCCAAAGAGCAGGAAGTTAATTCACTGAAGATAAACATAGAGGCGGCAAAGGAAATAGTAAGGCAGCTTCGTTTAAGAGACATCGGGGGAATAATAGTAGTGGATTTCATAGATTTGTATGATGATTTGAACAAGAAAAGACTTTATGACGAGCTCAGAAAAGAGTTTCGCAAAGACAGGGCAAAAGTAACCGTTCTTCCGATGAGTGATTTTGGCGTGGTACAGATTACCAGGCAGAGAATCAGACAGAATATCATACAGAGAATAACGGATTTATGTCCAATGTGCAGCGGGACAGGCAGAATTCAATCAACAAGGAGTTTCATTCCCGAAATCGAAAGGTGGATAAAGAGATATAAGCAGGAGAAAGGTTCGAAGCGTTTAAAGTTAACGGTAAATCCTTTTACCAAAACGTATCTTAAGAGCGGTTTTATCAGTAAGATTTTCAGATTATCGCTGAAAAATTTTCTTTACATTAAACTTGCAGCGGACGAAAAACTTGCTTTGAACGATTTTAAATTCAGCGAGTTGAAAACGGATATAGATATCACAGAAGATTTTGAGTAACGTCCGCCAGGGAGGATTAAAAATGGTTGTGTATAACTTATCCTGAACAAAGATATTTGTTTTAAATTTATTTTACAAATCTGAATTCAACCCTTCGGTTTAATAATCTGCCGGTTTCGGTATTGTTATCTGCGACGGGATACATTTCTCCATAACCTTCAGCTTTCAAATTATTTTTATCACACCCCAATGAAACGAGCGAGTTCACCACATATTCGGCTCTTTTTTTTGACAGATTAATATTATAATCATGCGACCCGATATTATCCGTATGTCCGGATATTTCTACGAGCATATCCGGATTTCGTTTGATAATATCCGCAACGCGGGTAATTTCCGACATTGATTCGGAACGCGGAATAGTTTTGTTAAAGTCAAAAAGAATATTGTTGAGTATTACGGAAAACCCCTTTTCTTTCAGTTCCTGGAAAGTATAAACAAAATAGTTCTGGTTTTCAATTTTCCATTTTTTACTGAATCCGGTTGTGTCTGTGACATCATAATTTTTTGAGACGGGGAAATAGTTTGTATCGGAAGTGTATATGCCGTATTTTTTTCCGTAGGGCAGTGTAATGTTATAATTTCCGGTCATCGGGTCGGTTTTTGATTTTCCGAGAATTTCGTATTTTTCGATGTCTTCCCAGCTGAGTTCGATTTCCACGGGATATCCTTTACTGTCGGTTATTTTGCCTTTAATAATTGCCACCTTATCGGGTCTTAATTTAGAAGGCAGTGTAACCTGAAATATATCGGAATTTCCGTATCCGTCTTTCCTGATATCGGATGAAAAATATGCAATATCGCCTTTTGTTGATACCATATATCCCCAATCGTCTTCAGCAGTGTTGATTTCTTTTCCGAGATTTACAGGTTCGCTCCATTCGGTCCATGAGTCCGGATTAATTCTATAGCTGACAAACATATCGAGTTTACCTATACCGTAATGTCCGTCCGAGCTGAAATAAAGGGTCCTTCCGTCAGGGTGCAGGAAGGGAGTCCTTTCACAGAAGGGTGTATTAATTGTTTCGCCGAGATTTACCGGATTGCTCCATCCCGTATCAGTTTTCAGGCAGACATAAATATCCGTGTTTCCGTTATAAGCTCCGTGGAACATATTTTCAAGTGTTCTGATAGTAGGTTTTAAACGAAATTTTCCAATTGCGCCCGGACGGTCGGAAATAAATAAAATTGCGTTGTTATTATTTGTCAGAAATGCATCGGAATCGAAGTAAACAGAGTTCACAGGTTTTGGAAAAATTTTTATTTTATCCCATCCCTTTTTAGTTTTAACGGAGTAATAATTATCTCCCATTCCGAATTTTTCTTTGTATGTTCCGTACAGGATTAAAGTATTTCCGTCCGTACTGATTGAACAGATAGATTCACTGTTCATTGTATTGATATCATCGCTTAGTCTGTCCGCTTCAGTCCAGACAGTATCTTTTAAATATGAAACGAAGATATCTTCATTACTTTTATTTTCTTTTTGGATAACGCGGGTAAAATACAGAATTTGTCCGTCTGCGGTAGGAACCGGGCAGTATTCAGGAGCTTTTGTATTGATACCCGGACCAAGATTTTTTATCCGTATTCTTTCGGTTTTTTCTTCGAGCAGGGATTTAAGTTTTTCAATTCTTACGGACATATTCGGGAAATAATGTTTGTAGGATTTCAGAACTGAAATGCTCATCAGCCAGTTTCTTGTTTTTATTTTTGGAGCTAAAATCCTCTGCATAGCAACAAAAGCATCTTCCGACGGGGCGTTCTTTTTTATAAATTCGGTCAGGAGGTTATAATCTTCAGTCGTTACGGGGTCTTTTGACAAATCGACAGTCTGGCAGAATGCGAAACCGAAATTAACTGCGCAGAAAATAACCGAGTATGCAAGAATTAATTTAGGGAAGGACATTCTATCAGAACTTCAAGTTTTTTAAAAAATCATTTATTTAACAAACATTATAAAATTATATGAATTGATAAAGGAAAAAATTCGTATTAATTTAAAAACAAAAATTTATTCAGATATGCCTTATATAACAATAGACGGAAACAAATATGAATTCATAAATGGAGAAACGGTTATACAAGTTGCACACAGAAACTCCATAGATATACCAAACTTCTGCTGGCATCCGGGTTTAAGTATTTCCGGTAACTGCAGGATTTGTTTAGTTGAGATAGAAAAACTTCCGAAACTTGCAATCGCATGTTCAACTTTAGCAGAGGAAGGTATGGTTGTACATACAAAATCCGAAAAGACAATAGAGGCACAAAATGCCGTAATGGAATTCTTACTGATAAATCATCCTCTTGATTGTCCGATATGTGATGAAGCGGGAGAATGCAAGCTGCAGGATTATGCGTACAGATATGGAGTCGGTGAATCGAGATTTGACGAAGAAAAGAGCAAGAAAGATAAAAGAATACCGCTGGGACCAAACGTAATGTTTGACCAGGAAAGGTGTATCAGTTGTTCGAGATGCATAAGATACTGCGAAGAAATTGCAAAATCTCCGCAGCTGACATTTGTAAACAGAGGTGAAAAGGTCACAATAGAAACATTTCCCAGTAAAGAGCTTGATAATCCTTATTCTATGAATGTAATAGAGATTTGTCCGGTTGGTGCTTTGACGTCCAGGGATTTCAGGTTCAGGGCAAGGGTCTGGGATATGTCGTTTACGAACAGCATTTGTCCGGGTTGTGCGAGAGGATGCAATACAATAATCGGGGTCAGGAATAATGAAATACTGAGAATCGAACCGCGGGAGAATACGGAAGTTAACGACTGGTGGCTCTGCGACTGGGGAAGGCTGAATACTTATAAATATGTTAACAATAAAGATTTGCGGATTCAGAGTCCGCAAATGAGAATGGATATACAGACAAAAGGGAAAACTGACTTAATAGAGGTTGAATGGGATGAAGCCGAATCGAAAGCAGCTTCGATATTATTGAGCGTTCCGCCGGATGAAATTCTGTTTATTGCTTCTCCGTTTGCAACGATGGAAGATAATTATGTTCTGAAAAAAACGGCGATAGAAATATTCAGAAGCAATGATATATATTATATGCCATTTATCGATACAAATTTCGGAGATGATATTTTAAAACAAAATGACAGGACACCAAACTCGAACGGGTTGAAATTACTGGGTATTAAGGAAGTTGATGATTATGTTCTTAATAAATTAACAAATAAGCGGTATAAGTTATTTTACATAATAAAAGACGATTTAACCCGTACGGGAATTCCGATTGAAATTTTAAGTGAAGTTGAAAATAGCATACAACATCTCGTAGTAAAAAACAATTTTTATAATTATGCAAAAATAATATTTCCTCATTCGGCATATGCAGAGGTAAACGGTACTTTCATTAATTTTAAAAACCGTATACAAAGGCTCAGGCCTGCAGTTGCTACGCTTGACAAGGAAAGGCTTTTGGGAGATTTTTCGTTATCGAGGCTGGATAAATTCGGCGCTCCGAACGACAGATGGACTCATGGATTAAAAATCGATGCAAGGCCTTCATGGAAAATTATGAAACTGCTTGCTAAGGCTCTTGGATATAATTTTGCATTTGAAAATTCGGAGGAGGTATTTATTGAAATGTCGGAATCCATTCCTTCATTAAGAGGATTGGATTACGAAAAGATAGGCGATAGGGGAATTCAGTTGAAACTTTGATAATAATAATATTATTTTCTGCAGTAAAACATAAAAAAAAAGCAGTTTATCAAACTGCTTTTTAATTTAAAAATATTTATAATATTTATTATGCTTCCGGTGTAAATTTTCTCAGAGCAAGCTGTCTATCGAACATCATTAAAGCCTGAGGGTGTTCACCCGTAAATTTCAGTTGATTAAGTATTTTTGAAACCGAAGCTTCTTCTTCAACCTGTTCATCGATAAACCATTTTAAGAAACTGACGGCACTGTGGTCATTTTCCTTTATCGAAAGGTCCATTAAATCGTTAATGGATTTTGTGACCAGTTTTTCATGTTCCAGGGTCTGTTCGAATATGTCTGTTACGGATTTGAACTCCACAGGGGGACCGTCGATTGGTTTCAATGCAACTTCCGCACCTCTTTCAAGCAGATAGTTAAAGAATTTCATTGCATGAAATCTTTCTTCCTGAGCCTGTACCGTAAAGAAATTTGCTATTCCGTCGAAGTCTTTGGAAAGCAGCCAAGCTGACATTGATAAATAAAAATACTCAGAATACAATTCTTTGTTAATCTGGGAATTTACAGTATCCGTTAATTTTTTTGAAATCATAATGTTCTCCTTTTAAAATATTTTAATATAAAAACCATTACTATTATTTATAAGCGATTATTAATAAATTTATAACAAAATATACGTATTAAATAGTTCAAAAATTCTTAAAAAAACAGTGAAATAATTATTTTTCTGTTTCCCGAGTTATTAAATTGACTGTATTGAATAATTAAAAAGTTGAACTTTGTTTTTAAAATCTATAATTTCGGATATATTTTAATAATTAATTGAATATCCGATTTATTGGAAAACAACAAATTAAAAATTTTATTCTATACATTATTTTTCATTTTTCTTTTTCTTCATTTATATTTAATTTCTTCTCAAAGGCTATATCCTTTTATAGATATTCCCAATCATCTCACATCTGCAAACATATACAGGTTTTACGGAGATGCGGAAAACGATTTTATAAACTATTATGATATTCCTTCGCTGCTTAAATCGAATATGTCCCATTTGTTTTTTACCTCGATGTCCGTTTTTCCCGATGTTGAATCCGGTAATAAAATATTTCTGTGTTTATATGTTCTTTTATTGCCGCTTTCGTTGTTGTTTCTGATAAAGTATGTTAAAGGCAATGAGTGGTTTTCCCTGTCTGCCTTTTTTCTGCTCTATAATTTCAGTTGCAACTGGGGATTTACCGATTACATAATTTCTATTCCTTTACTGATATTTTTCTATATAACCATGTGCGGATATTTTGAGAAAGGGAGAATTTATTTTGTTATTATTCTTGTAATTTTATCGGTACTTATTTTTTTTGTGCATTTTCAGACGGCACTGCTGACAGGACTGATTTATACGGTTTGCAATATTTATAAACTTATAAAAGAGACAAAAGACGGTTTTTTTTCTTACAGAAAAGCTGTTAAAGATATATTAGTCTTTACCGTAATTTTTTTACCTGTATTTATATTAATGGTGATTTCATACTCGGCTGATTCGACGGGTAACGAGATACCGGTTTTCAGATTTCTCACCGATTATTACAAGACGGAATATTTTCCGGATTTTCCGATGCGAATTGCGAGTTTTTTTTCTGAAGACGGAATACATATATTCGAAGACGACAAAGGAGCCGTTTTCGCCGCTGCTGCATCCATATTAATTATCTTTCCCGTGGTTTTATATATTATTCTTAAACTTAAACGGAAATCAGAGACTGTTAAAAATTTAAAAACCGATTTTATAAAAATAACCTGTCTGATATGTCTGATTTGTTTTCTTGTGCTGCCTAATAATTTGCCCGGACAGGCAATGGTTTATCAAAGATTTTCTGTTTTTGCCTTGTTGTTTCTTGCGGTGCTCGGCTCAATTTATTTTCAGAATTTGAAGATGAAAAATTTCAATAAAAATATTATTATAAAATCGTACACAGTAATTATAATTTTATACACTGTTCTTTATTTTCTTTTATGGTGCGGTTACCTGAAAGAATTTGACAGAGAGAACAAAGAATTAACGGAAGAATTTTTCAATATTACCGAGCCGGGTGCAAAATTAAGCGGATTGATTTTCGAACGGAATTTCCGCCGCTCACCGGTTTATATACATTTCCAGAGTTATTATAATATCTGGAAAAAGGGGATAATATCCACATGTTTAACCGATTACAGATTTACGTCAATACGAAGAAAAGTATCCTATGATTTATTACCGTCGTACAACGAATGGGTTGGTCTGGTAAGAGATTACAATAACGAGTACAGTAACATGGATTATTTACTGGTGAGAAACGGGTCAGAGACTAAAATTGAAGGGTTTGAGATAGTAAAACATACCAATAAGTGGTATCTTTATAAAAACAAGAAGTAATTATTTTCAAAAAAATTCAGAACATATATGTTTATCTGCTGTTTTACTTTCCAAGCAGCTTATACATATTTTTCTTATAAGCTTCAACGCCCGGCTGATTAAAAGGATTTACCCCGAGCATATAACAGCTGATTGCACAGGCTCTTTCAAAGAAATAAATAAGTTGACCGATATATTTTTCCGTTAATTCCGGAATTTTTATAATAATATTAGGTACACCTCCTTCTGTATGTGCCTTAACTGTTCCAAGAAACGCTTTTCTGTTTATATTTTTTATTTCTTCTCCGCCGAGATAATTCAGTTTATCCAGATTTTCTTTATCGAAAGGAATTTTGAGTTTATTTTCGGATTTTTCCTTTATCAGAACCGTTTCAAAAATATTTCTTTTTCCTTCCTGAATCAGTTGTCCGAGACTATGCAAATCGGTTGTAAAAGTTGCATTAGCAGGAAATATTCCTTTTCCGTCTTTTCCCTCACTTTCTCCGTACAACTGTTTCCACCATTCCGTGAAATAGAACAGTGAAGGTTCATATGCTGCGAGTATTTCAATAACTTTTCCTTTTTTATACAGCAGATTTCTCAAAGAAGCATACAGGTACACGATATTGTTTTTACCGGAATTATCGATATTTTTTTGCATCTCTGCCGAGCCGTCAAGTAGTTTCCCGATATCACAACCGGCAACCGATACAGGCAGCAGTCCTGCGTTTGTAAGGACCGAATATCTTCCGCCGATATCTTCGGGTATGTTTAATGTTTCGTAACTGTTTTTTTCCGCGATTTGTTTCAGCACACCCTTTTGTGAATCTGTTATTGCAATAATTCTTTCCGAAGCATTTCTTTTTCCGTACTTCAGTTCCAGTTTACGTCTCAGAATTCTAAATGCTATTGCCGGTTCGAGCGTAGTACCCGATTTTGATATCACGATAAGAGAAAAATTTTTATTTTTAATTTTTTCCAGAATATCTCTTAAGTAATTTTCATTGACATTATTTCCGGCGAACAGGATTTCGGGATATTTTTTAATTCTGTTATTTTTATGCTGAAGTGCTTCAATTACGGCTCTTGCACCGAGATAGGAGCCCCCTATTCCGATAACAATTACAACATCATTTATTTTTATCAATTTTTTTGAAATCGAATATAATTTTGCAAGATTTTCCCTGCCGATTATTTTTGATATATTCAGCCAGCCGAGAAATTCCGAACCTTCACCCTGACCGGAAAGCAATACTTCGTCGCTTTTTTTTGCCTGTTTGACGGCTAAGGACAACTCCTGATTATTTATGAAATTAAGACAATTTTTAAAATCTATTGACAGCATATAATATTAGGGTTAATTAAACGGAGAGTGCTTTTTTAATAATTTCTTCGGTTGTCAGTTCCGTATCCGAATACATTTTCAAAATTTCCCTTATCATTTTTTCCGCATCTGCCCTGATGTATCCGAGATTCATCAACGCATTTAAAGAATCTGTTCGTGATTGTTCCTTTGAATCAGCTTTAAATATGCTTTTTTCCGATTTTATTTCAAACTCTTCATCGGCGGAAATTTTATACAATTTATCTTTAAGCGTCATTGATATCATTTCAAGTTTTTTGATTCCTATACCCGGGATTTTTATGCTAGAATACAAATATTTTCCGGAGATTAAATTCAATATTTCTTCAAATCCGATATAAGACAGGATATTATGTGCAGTTTTTGAGCTGATACCGCTAACTGTATTCAGCAGTTTAAAAATCTCTCTTTCCTTCTCATCAAAAAAACCGTAGAGAGTGAGAGAGTTTTCTTTTACATCCAGGTATGTCACGACAGAAATATTCCGATTGAGTTCAGGCAGTGTATCCAGTACTTTTCTTGTTACGAAAATCGAGAATCCGATGCCTCCGTTTTCGACTATTATTTCTGTTTTCTTTCTTGAAATCAGTTTGCCGCTTATTGCAGTTATCATTTATTATTTTATTTAGAATATAAAATTTTACGGGGATTATTTTTTACATACTGCGACCATTTTTGACGTCTGTTTAATTTAGAATTTTTTCCGGTTTTGATTTTATTATAATTACTTCCGATACTGTAAAAATGGCACAGTGCTACGGCTAAAGCATCGGATGAATCATAAAATTCGGGGTCTTCTTTAATCGAAAAAATGCTTTTAATTATATTCATAACCATTCTTTTGGAGGCGCTGCCGCTGCCTGTAACCGATTTTTTAATTTCTCTGGGTGTATATTCCGAAACATTCATATTATTATTTAATGCTGTTATTATTGCCACACCTTTAGCCTGTCCCAGTTTTAAAGTCGATTGAATATTCTTTCCGTAGAATGTAGATTCAACCGCGAGTTCTTCCGGTTTGAATTTTTTAATTTTCAGTTCACAGATATCGTAAATTTTTTTTAAGCGATTATGGATGGAATCCGCCGAATTCAATTTCACGGCATCATAGTGCAGTAAACTGATTTTTCCGCCGGAAATTTCAATTATACCTATTCCGGTAATAACAGTACCGGGGTCAATTCCGAGTATTCTCATAAAAAATTTTTTTACTGTATACTTTCATGAAAGTCCGCATTTGAAAATACATTCTGTACATCGTCGTGTTCTTCCATTACTTCTATACATTTTATGACGTCTTCCGATGCTTTTTTATCGAGTTTTATGTTATCTTTTGGAATATACTGAAGAGAAGCATTTTCAATTTTGAATTTATTATCTTCAACGGCTTTTCTTACTTTCTCGAAGTTTTCGACCGGACACACTACTTCGAAATATTCACCTTCTTCTCTCAGGTCATCGGCTCCGTAATCGAGAATTACCTCCATTACTTCATCCTCGGTATGGTTTTCCTTATTTATTGTAACAACACCTTTTCTATCAAACATCCAAGCAACGGCACCGCTTTCGACTAAATTACCGTTATTTCTCGATATCAGATGTCTTAGTTCTGCCACTGTTCTGTTTCGGTTATCGGTTACACACTCAAGAATTAGAGCTA
>VGWA01000084.1 GCA_016873795.1 Ignavibacteria bacterium | reverse complement strand
AGAACTAATTCTGTTATACCTTTTGAATATAAACTTAGTCAGAACTATCCGAATCCGTTTAATCCCGTGACGAAGATACAGTATTCACTGCCGAAGGCGGGATTTGTTACTTTGAAAATATATGACATATTGGGCAGAGAAGTCAGGACGCTTGTAAACGAATATAAAAATGCGGGTAGATATATAACCGAATTCGACGGCTCGAACCTTTCGAGCGGAATATATTTCTACAAACTCGAAGTTAACGGTTTCAAAGATGTGAAAAGAATGATGCTGATAAAGTAATTAGTTACAAATATTAATTTCTTAAAACTCCCGTTTCTTTTTGAATCGGTAGTTTTTTATTTATTTTTTATATAGTATCTATTTGTTCACTGTAATTATTCCTCCCCCTAAAACATCCTCACCAATATAAAATACTGCCGACTGCCCGGGTGTAACAGATTTCTTCGGATTTAAAAACTCTGCTGTAATCTCTTTTTCACCTGTTTGACTTATTAACGCAGGTGAACCGGTGTCTTTGTACCTTATCTTTATATAAACTTCGATTGTATTTGTCAATTTTTCTACAGTCATTAAATTTATATCTATCACTTTAAATTCTTTTCGGTATAATCCTTCTTCATCGTCTACATATACTATATTATTATCTGCATCTATCATTATCACGTATAAAGGCTTTCCTGCGGAAACATTCAGACCTCTCCTCTGCCCGATTGTGTATTTATAAAAACCCTTGTGCTTACCGATTATATTTCCCTTATAAATAATATTTCCTGTCATATCCTTTTGCTTCAACTCTGGTTTCAAAGTTTCTAAAAATCCCGCATAGTAATCATCGGGGACAAAGCATATTTCCTGTGAGTCAGGAGTATCTGCGGAGGGTAGTTTCATTTCCGATGCGATTTTTCTGACTTCGTTTTTTGTATAATCTCCCATCGGCAGTATCGTTTTTGAAAGTGCTTCCTGAGATATACACCATAATGCATAAGACTGGTCTTTTTCTTTGTCTTTACCGACTGCAATATTGTATCTGTTTGTTGAGTTGTTATATTTTATCTTGGCATAATGTCCCGTTGTAATAAATTCTGCACCAAGTTCAACAGCCTTTTTTAATAAAATATCCCATTTGATTATTTTATTACATTGTATACATGGATTAGGTGTATTTCCTCTCAAATATTCTGTAACAAAATCACTAATAACTGTTTCCCTGAATTCCTTTTTCAAATCGATAATGTAATGCTTAAAACCGATATACTCTGCAATATTTTTAGCATTTAAAATTGTTTCAATCGAACAGCATCCGAATCCGCTTCCCGGTACATCTTCATATCCGAGATGTTTCATTGTTAAACCGATTACATTGTATCCTTCCTTTTTCAACAATGCAGCCGCCACCGACGAATCCACTCCGCCGCTCATCGCAACGGCGACAGTCTTTGTATGTTTATTACTTTTCATATCTTCAAAATAATAAACATATCCAAATAATTAAAGTTATCAAATTTATTTTATAAAATTTTTTATTTGTTATTAACTTTTTATCCTGGCTAAAGTCAGGAGTACCCGAAACTATATGTCATATGCTACATATTATATTTTATATACAATATGTTAATGTTATATGTTATTTGCTTCGCGTTCTTGTGTTGAATATACTTATTTTTCTTCGTTGTATTATTTATCCTGAGCACTTATCTGTGAGGTCTTTTTCTTATCCAACATTTTGTATATTATCAGGCGGATCCGGTGCCTTATCCTGCGGTTTCCGTTTAATCCAGGTCATAATAAATGTAATCAGCGTCGCAGCTGCCATACTCTCAGCCCAGAAAAACGCAATGTAATCGGGAAACGAACCAATCGGCGGAGACATCGGCATCACATTTCTGAATGCCGGGAATGCGAATAACAAAGACGCCGAAAAAGTCAAAAATCCTATTTCCAGTTTTCTTCCTTTCACGACGACATTATAAATCAATGTCAGCAGCAATATAATCAGCATCCACATCAAAAAAACTACGAACATCGAAAAAAACTTTACAGAATCCGAGCGGCAAATCTCAAAATTCAGTACTGTCAATAAATCATTGCCTTCCGGTGCCAGCGACGCGTTAATCTTATACCCTGTTACGGAGCCGGAAAAAGATAAAAAATTATTTATGTCCGACTCTTCAGTAACCTCCTTCATCGTCTCTCCTTCTTTAATCTCTTTTTTAATCTTCTCATAAGTATACAATTGAAAATCAGCATTATGTTTATCAAACGGATAATCCGTTACAAGTCCGTCGTACAGATTCAATGTAATCTCAATCGGATTCATAATCGCGTCTTTTTCAAAACTGTGTTCCTGTTTACCCGACGAGTTATTCACATACACCTGCAAATCAATATTAAGCAGTCCTTTTTCATTCGCATATTTTCCTTTTGGTTCGAAATCCATTCTAATCGTCATTTCGCCCTTATTGGGGTCAATCGAAACTATATATCCGTCAACAATAATGCAATTAATCGTATCAGCAGTTTGGCTTTCAATGAACAAGGACCTTTTCTCCGCTTCTTTAAAATAAGTACTTACAACAAAAGCATAAAGTAAAACAAAAACCACAACTCCCGCAATCAAAATTACAAGATTCTTTTTATTCTTTTTAAACATAAAAAATATTTTCATCAAACATCAGTAAAAATAACCATAATTTAAAGGTCTAAAATCATTCCTACACCCAGTCTCTTTCGTCTTTGCGTTGAAAACTTTTTTATAAATTTCTTTATATTTTTTTATATGTTATATGCTATATATTATATACAATATGTTATATGTTATCCGTTTGGTAATCCAATTTAACTTGTTTTTATAATTTATAATCTAAATTATAGTAAAAAAAACTATGGGAATATTTTTTAAATCAAAGGGCAACCTGCCAATAGGTATTCTCTTAATCCGATTAACCATTGGTTCAATGTTTCTGTTTATGGGTGCGAGAAAATTACTCGAACTTGAAGCATACGTTAATTACACGAAACAACTTGGCATATTTTCCGAAAATCTTTCATTTATCATTGGATTTATTTATCCGTTTCTTGAAATACTTTTCGGATCTTTATATTTACTCGGATTTATGACGCCTCTTGCGAGTTTGAGCATTGCAGTTATCACGATTGTAAAACTTCTGGCATTCGGAGGAAGGTATCCTCTTACCGATGCGTACGGTTTTCCGTTCAGTTTTAATTTCCTGATTCTTGCCTGTGCAATAACGACCTTGTTCTCGGGTGCTGGCGTAATTTCTTTTGATGTGTTTCTCGAAAGGAAGAAAGATAAAACCCGCAGAAAAATCAGTATAGCAGAAGAGGTGATGAAATCCGATAGTAAGGAAAGTCAACCGTCGGATAAGGAAAACACAACTGATGCTAAATTTGAGGATATTAAGGAAACCGCCTATAAGTGAACGGATTTACTTCTTTATAATAATCTCTTCTCTGGATGGTCCGGTTGATATGAATTTTATGGGTGAGGAAGTATATTCTTCAATAAGATCAAGGTAATTAATATATTCTGCGGGTAATTTATTATACTCTTTTATTTTATTGAGATTTTTTTTCCAGCCGTTAAATTTTTTATATACAGGTTTTACGTCTTTTAATACGTTACAGTCCGTGATGAAATCATTAGTTGTTTCGCCCTTGACTTCATAATCGGTGCATGCATATATTTCATCGAATTCATCCAGTACATCGGATTTTGTAATTATCAGCTCGTTTGTTCCGTTTGTTTCGACTGCATACTTCAACGCCACTAAGTCAAGCCATCCGCACCGCCTCTGCCTGCCAGTAGTTGCACCGAACTCTGCTCCTCTCTTTGCTATTAATTCGCCTGTTTCGTTTTTTAATTCAGTTGGAAAGGGTCCTTCACCGACTCTGGTTGTGTATGCTTTAAATACTCCTTTTATATCCGTCAGATAAGTCGGCGGAATTCCCGAACCTGTACATGCACCTCCTGAAGTCGGGCTTGATGATGTTATAAAAGGATATGTGCCGAAATCAACATCCAGCAAAACTCCCTGCGCCCCTTCCAGCAGTATGTTTTTACCCTCCCTTACAACCGAATGTAATAGTTTTCTCGTGTCTGTGATATATTTGCTTATAATTTCTTTATGCTTTTTTAATCCTGAAATTATTTTCTCCGATTCTAAATTCTGTATTTCTTCCGAAGTAGGAAATATTTTCTTGAAAATTTCGAGATTCGATTCGACTTTTTTTTGCAGATTTTCAAAGTCGGAAAAATCATTGAACTTTATTCCGCGCCGTGCATATTTGTCGAAATATGCCGGTCCAATCCCTCTTTTCGTTGTTCCGATTTTTTTATCTGAACTCTCATTAATGGAATCGATTATTTTATGATAGGGAAGTATAACATGCGCATCCTTGCTTATAAATATTCTGTCTTCCGGAACTATTCCGTTTTTCTTAATCGTTTCTAATTCCTCGATAAATGCTTCCGGGTCAACTACTGTACCGTTTCCGATAATGCAAATTACATTATCGGTAAATATCCCCGACGGTATTAAATGCAGAATATATTTCTTTCCGTTAAATACTATTGTATGACCGGCGTTTGCACCGCCCTGGTATCTGACTACATAATCGTATTCGGGACTTAAAATATCTACAATTTTCCCTTTGCCTTCGTCACCCCATTGTAAACCCGCAAGAACTGTTACTCTGTTATTCAAATTATGTCGATTATGAGATTTAATTTTGTAATTTTAATTATGTTCAGAATCTTTTCATTGACATTTATCACTTTCAGATCTCCCCCTGCTTCCTGTGTTCTTTTCAATATCCCTATTATGATTCCCAGTCCTGCACTGTTTATCGTCAGCACATTTTTTAAATCAAGTACTATTAATTTTTTACCCTTCTTAATCGATTTGTCTATACGGTTTTTCAGGGCGCTTAAATCCGACAGTCCGAGAGTCTCGTCCGGTATTTCGATTTTGAGATATTTTTTGCCTTTTATTTCTATTGTGTTGTTTTCCAATTTTATTTTATTTAGAGGTTGATAATCTTGCTCTTAATTTTGAACTGACTTTCTTGGATTGGTGCCTGCTCCAATCAACGACAAAAGCACTCGATACGAATACTGATGAGTAAGTACCTGTTATTATTCCTATGCCGAACGTAAATGAGAAACTTCTCAGAACTTCTCCGCCAAAGATAAAAAGTACTAAAATCGTTAAGAATACAGTACCGCTTGTGATTATCGTTCGGCTTAACGTTGCATTTACGCTCTTATTCATAACGCTTTCGATATCCTCGTTTTTGAAAAGGCGGATATTTTCCCTTATACGGTCAAAGACGACCACAGTATCGTTGACCGAGAATCCTATAAGAGTCAGAAACGCCGCCAACATCGTCTGATTAAGTTCTAGTCTCAATCCCGGTATTAGAAAATCGAAAATTGCAACTGCTGAAATTGTGATTAAAATATCATGAAACAATCCGACTACAGATGCAACTGCATATAAAAACTGAAATCGAAACGCTAAATATACAAGAATGCCGATAAGCGAAAATGCTACTGCAAGTATGGCATCACGCCTCAGTTCTTCCCCGATTTTTGGTCCGACCTTGTCTACCTGTACATTTGCATCCGAGAAAGTGTATTCCGGTGCATAGGTACGAAGAGCATATTTTATCGTATCGGAAATTCTTTCACCCTGAACCGGTGTTCTTAATATTATATCCTGGTTAGTACCGAGCGTCTTAATTTCCATTCCCATCAATCCGATTTTGTCCATCGAACTTCTGACTGTTCCTACGTCTACGTCATTATTGAACAGCACGCGCATTTCCGTTCCGCCTACGAAATCTATTCCGAGCGGAATTCCCTTTGCAATTAGTGCAATTATGCCGAGTATAATCATCGATACCGATACTATATAAAATATTCTTCTTTTTCCTAAAAAATCATAACTTGTGTTTACAAATATTTTCATATAATCATTTTTTAATTTCTGAAATTCTGCCGTCTGAAAATTCAACGGCAATTATATAGTTATCATCCGAAACTGAGTTTCTTATTTTTCTCAAGTAAAATGTCAAATATAAAGTGAGTTATTACAATTGCTGTAAATAAATTTACTATTATACCTGCAAGCAGCGTGACGGCAAAACCTCTGATTGGTCCCGTTCCGAACATATATAAAGCAATACCGCTGATTACGCTCGTTAAGTGTGAGTCAATAATTGCTGAAAAAGCTTTTTTATAGCCGATTTCAATACAGGTTTTTAACGGTTTTCCGCTCCGTTCTTCTTCCCTTACTCTTTCGAATATCAGAACGTTTGTATCTACAGCCATACCGAGTGTCAGTACAAGTCCTGCGATACCGGGAAGTGTAAGTGTTGCCCCGAACGATGCCATTATTCCGAGTACGAACAATACGTTGATTATTAATGCAAAATCAGCAACGAATCCGCCGAATTTATAATATACTATCATAAACAAAGCAACCAGAATCAGAGCAGCGAGCGATGATGTTATTCCTGCTTTGATCGAATCTTCTCCGAGTGAAGGACCCACCGACCTTTCCTCGGCGATTTTCAGTGGAGCGGGAAGCGAACCTGCTTTTAAAACTATAACCAGCAGATTTGCCTCGTTCATATCTCTCATTCCTTCAATCTGCGAGTTACCGCTCGGAATCTTATTGCGTATCACCGGTGCAGAATAAACAATTCCGTCAAGTACTATTGCGCATCTTTTTCCGATGTTCGAACCTGTTATCCGCGCCCAGTCTGCCGAACCTTCGGCATCCATCTGCATTGCTACATAAGGCCTCTGCGTTTCTTGGCTGATGTCCTTCCTTGCATCTGTAATATATTTTCCCGTTAATTCTGCTTCCTTCTTAAGGGAATAAAGTATGTAATAATTATTGCCGTCCTGCATCGTCTCCGCCTTGTCCGACCAGGCAAACTGATAGCCGGCGGGTATTACTGCCTGAACTTCTACTCTCTTCAGGATTTCATCTACTTTAGGTTTATCCGATTCCCTTACGAATCCGTCTCCCGATTCTTTTATGAACTGTACAAGATAAAAGAACGGGTATTTTGCTTTAAATTCCTCTTCCGACAGATTTTTATCGGACATTTGTCCTGTGTCTGTTAATTGTGTAGTATCCTGTGCTATAGACGTGTCTGTTTTTTTCGATGTATCGGATGTTACTTTTGAAGTGTCTTTCTTTTGTTTGTCTTTTTTAGTCTTTGAAGTGTCTTTTTTTGTTGTTGTATCTTTTACTCCGCCGGATGTTATAGAAAGAGAGTCTTGTGATTTTTTGTTGCTGTCGAGCAATAATCCTGCGGTTGTTGTATCTTTCGTACTTATAGTATCGGCTCCCGTTATTATTTTGTTAATTGCTTCGGCTACTTTGAACACTATCTCCGGACTCTGCAATAATTTAAATTCCAGAACTGCCGTTGTTTTCAGAAGTTTCTTCACGTCATCGGGATTACTGACACCGGGCAGTTCCATCATAATTCTGTTACCGCGTTTTTGCAGCTGGGCTTCAGCCACACCGTACTGGTCAATTCTGTTTCTTACTACAGCAATTGCTCTGTCAATCGCTTCATCTATATCCCTTTGTAATTTCTTTTCTACGGCAGCTTCATCTTCGCGTGTTTCACCGTAATATTTCTTTAATGTCAGATTTTCCGCCTGAAGCTTCTCTTTCAAAACATCGAGAACGGAAATTTCCGATGTTTCGGCAATTGCTTTGATTTCCCCGAGAATTCTTGCCAGAGTTTCATCTTTTGTTTTTCTCGAATCGGCAAGGTCTTCGAGAAATTTCACGACATCAACATCCAGGATTACGTACATTCCGCCTTTTAAATCCAGTCCGAGTTTGATTCTTTTCTCCTGTGCTTTTCTGATTTCATCAAGATTCTGCATCACATAATCCATGCTGTCTTTATAATTTCCCGCTCTTAATTTCAACTCTTCGTTAAATTTATAATCCTTATAAGTGGGATATAAATAAATAATTGCCAGCGCAATAAAAACGACCGTCAAAATAATTCTTGTTAAATTCTTCTTCAAAATTAACTCCGATTAATTTTCCCAAAAATAAACATTCACAAAGATAGTTTTTTTGCCCTATAAAATCAATGAATTTATAAGCTTAATTCTTGAAAATCCAGCTCATGTATTGTAAAAAAGTTTATGTTTATTTTACAATCACCGCTTTAATTTTCTATAATTAATTACAAAAATATAAGATAAACTCAGTGTAAATTATTAATAAAAAGGTCTTACTAATTATTATTTTTTTTTAGAGAGGAAATTATAATTTTAAATTTTTCGATTCCCGCCTCGAGATTCTCAACTATTTCTTCCGCAAGTTCTTCAGGGTCGGGGAGGTTATCCAAGTCGGTAAGACTTTTATCTTTCAGCCAGAAAATATCGAGCGATGTTTTATCTCTTGATACTATTTCATCATAGGAAAATTTTCGCCATCTGCCTTCACAATTTTTTTCATTATCATAGGTTTCTTTCCTTACAAACCTATTTTCAGGACAGTAACATTTGATAAATTCTTTGAGGTCTTCGAATTTAAGCGGATTCTTTTTCAATGTATGATGAATGTTAGTCCTGTAATCATAAAACCAGACTTCTCTTGTCCAGGGTTCTTTGCTTGCAGGCTTAGCATCAAAAAAAATCACATTTGCCTTTACTCCCTGTGCATAAAATATACCGGTTGGAAGCCTCAAAATCGTATGCAAATCGGTTGTCTCAAGAAGTTTTTTTCTGACTGTTTCCCCTGCTCCGCCTTCAAATAAAACATTATCGGGAACTACTACTGCGGCTTTACCCGTTGTATTCAACATCGTTCTTATATGTTGTACAAAATTTAATTGTTTGTTTGAAGTTGTAGCCCAGAAATCCTGACGATTGTAAGTAAGTGTTTCTTTTTCCTGCTCCCCTTCTTCATTCGTAAACGTCATACAGCTTTTTTTCCCAAAGGGAGGATTCGTCATAACATAATCATACCGCTCGCCTGTATCGGCAATCAGCGAATCAGCAGGTGAGATAAAATTTTCACTGTCTATATCGCCTATATTATGTAAAAACAAATTCATCAGACATAACCTGCGTGTATTTGCTACTATTTCATTGCCGTAAAAAGTTTTAAATTTCAGAAACTGCTTTTGAGATTTATCCAGTGAATAATTATTTATCAGATAATCATACGAAGCAAGGATGAAACCTCCTGTTCCGCAGGCAGGGTCTGCAATAGTTTTCTTCGGCTCGGGTCTTATGCATTCGACAATTACTTTTATCAATGAACGAGGAGTAAAATACTGCCCAGCACCGCTTTTTGTATCCTCCGCATTCTTTTCAAGTAAACCTTCATAAATCACGCTTTTTACATCCGCAGACATCTCGCTCCAGTTTTCCTTGTCAATCAAATCAATTAAGCGTGATAGTTTTGCGGGGTCTTGAATTTTATTCTGCGATTTGGTAAAAATCTGTCCGAGAATTCCTTTCTGTTTGCCGAGTTCGCGAAGCAGAATCGTATAATGAGTCTCAAGTTCCGCTCCTTTTTTTGAAGATAAACTCTCCCAGTTATTTTCCTTCGGAATCGGAAGTGTCCTGTTGTATGGCGGTTTGGAATACTCATCTGCCATTTTCAGAAACAGCAGGTATGTTAATTGTTCAAGATAATCCCCGTAACTCACACCGTCATCTTTCAATGTATTGCAGAAATTCCATACTTTCGATATTATGGTTGAATGATTATCAGACATATATAAATATTACAAAATTTAAGTTATTTTAAATATTCAAAAAATTTTTATAAGAATATGTCACAAAGTTAATTTAAATTAAATAAAAATGTCGC
>VGWA01000083.1 GCA_016873795.1 Ignavibacteria bacterium | reverse complement strand
TTTCCTTCTATCTATGGGATATACCCGATTCCGGAAACACCTTTAGACCTGACCTTTATAAAAACTGAAGGTATAAAATCGATAACATTGGCTTCAAAATTTGTAGATTTTAAAGCGGAAGGAAATTTTAAAATTACAAGTATACCGCAAATATTATTATACAATCTTGAAAGTATAACTCAGGAACTTGAGGATGTTTATGAACATGATACTACAAAAGTTGCAGGGCAGAAGTCAGATAAGGAAAATTATGAACCTGTCGATACAAAGATGAGATATATCTCTGACAAGTTTTTACTGTCCAGTCCTTCTTTTTTCAATTATTCGATTAAGGTAAAAGATTTACTGCCCTTGAGATTAATTATGAAAGACAGCAGTTTTTCTTTTACTGCAATTTCCGAAGGAATATTCCACAGCGATAAAAACAAATTCAATTTTGGAAATGTGACGAGTATTAAAGAATTAAAGTATAGAGATTCACTGATAAATCTGAAAGAAGCAGAATTAAGACTTGACCTTAACAGTTCATCAGAGGGAAAACTTCTCGATTCAATATCATTTATTTCTCTCAGAGTAAAGGATTTGCTTGCCAACGGAAACAAATTCGACAATGTTAATATCAATACTATGATTAAAAAAGGGGACAGCAGATTCCTTATCAGTGTAAATCAGGATACATTAATACTGCTGAATACTGTTGGTAATTTCAATATCGAAAATAAATTTTTAAAATTACAGGTAGACAGTCTTTTAGTAAAATATGTAACTTACAGGCTTCAGAACTTTGAACCTCTTACAATGGACTATAACTTCGGAGATACTCTGGGAAACATTAACATAAGGAATTTTACGATTGGAAATGAAAGACAGAAAGTTAATGCACGGGGTTATTATTCAATATTCGGAAACAGTGATTTAAATCTCACCGCCGAGAGAATAAAACTTTCCGACATACAGTTGATTTTCAATCCTAAACTTAGAAAAGACGAACTATTTTACGGAGATATAAGAAAATTTAATTTTGCATACAAAGGAACATTTGACGAACCCGACATTTCGGTAAATATTAGTACGGATGTTCTCGGGATAAAAGATTTAAAATTCGGAAAACTGGATGCTAATGTTTCTTATAAAGAAAATCAAATTAATCCTAACATATCATTTTTTAATCCTAATAATATCGGTAAGTTACTGATAAACGGAAGTATCCCTGCCAGTAATCCTTTTAAGGGAAAAGCATCGGAAGATGAGGTAAAAGCATTGTTAAGCAAGGATGTTTCTTTGACTATTAATGCTGATAAGTTTGATGTAAGGATTTTTGAACGTTTGATAGAAATGATTTCACAATTTAAGGGAACAATGAACGGGACTATAAAAGTCGGCGGTAATCTTGAGAAACCGATGCTCACCGGGAGCATGAAACTGGATAACGGAATAATTGCGACTACGCTAAATGATGTCAAATATAATTTCAACACAGAACTAACAACGAACCAACAGAAATTAATAATCGGTAAAACTTATCTTAATCCTGTAACAGATAAGAGTATGAAAACACAAATTAATGGTTTCATAGATTTTACCAATATGGAATTTAACAATTTAGGTTTCGAAATTAAAGGGGATTTAAAGCTTTTTGATAAGAGCATTACTCAAAACATGATGGGTATATACGGTGACCTTAACAGCAGTGTATATCTGACACTTACGGGAAACAGCGATAGACTCGATTTAAAGGGAGAAATTAATGTTTTAAACGGTCATATTGAGATTATTCCGGCTGCATTAAAAACATACAACATATATTCGGATAATATCATCTATGCCGTTGACATTGACAGTACCAGTTACGAGCATTCGGACAGCATAAGAATAATCGTTGAGAATTTAAAATCTAAAACACAGGATATTGACCCCCGTGATGCCGATCCATTTGAAGCTTTATTTATAGAAAGGGATACAATGTCATTGGAAAAGGAAAAAAATATTTTCTATTATGATATTAAGGTTAATACTCAAAGACAAATATTAGTTGATTTTCTGATAGATGAGACAACGAAACAAAGCTTTAACGGTAATGTCAGTGCAAATTTATATGTTAACAATCACGAGAAAGACTCTTTGAACGTAAGAGGAAGAGTGGATATAGGTAATAATTCATATTATAAATTTTACAAAAATTTCGAAACTTCCGGTTATATAATGTTCAATGGTGCATTAACAAACCCCGAACTGAACGTAAAGGCAATTTATAATGCAAAAACCACTAAACCGGACGATCCCTTAATCACGCGAATTGTTGAAGTTCGACTTGAGGTTACAGGTACAGGAACAAAACCCATTTTAAAATGGAACGTATACGTTGACGGGGCTTCTGTGGGAGGAGCAGATCCAACCGATCAGGCAATAAGTTTTTTAATATTCGGACGTCTTAAAGATGAACTGTCGGCAGGTCAGAAAATGAACCTATTTTCAAGTGTCGGTGCAAATGTCGGAGCAACGATTGCTTCCTCGTATTTATCCAGTTTTATATCCTCATATCTTCCATTTATTGTTAACACGGATATTAGTTATGTTGAAAATTCGGGAAATTTATCTAAAAGTACGGATATTAGATTCACTGCGACTCTCGGAGGTGCTGTGATAAGAGTCGGGGGACAAATACTCAACGATATAACTAACACTAATTTTGTAATAGAATATCCTCTTGATAGGTTATTGAATTTAAATAAATTTAATAACCTTATCGTAAAAGTCGAGAGGCTGGTTGACCCTTATTCACAAAGCAACCGGTACTCGAGTCAAAACAGAGTTGGAGCATTGTTAATATACAAGATAAAATTCTAAATTAAACTCAGTAACAATCAATCTTCAGGATAAAATAATTCGTTATTTAAGAAAAAATCAGGGAAAGTCTTTTAAGTTTAACACGCTTATCAACAAACTCGGTTTAAATCAGAAACACCGCACACAGTTAAGGCAGCAGATTAATATACTATTAACAAATCAGGTAGTCTCGAGAAAGGGGAAATATTATTATTTTCGTGCAACTGACAAGGGTAACAGGTCAGAAAAGGATTACACCAGAGAAATATATAATTCAAATTTATATGATACTTTTGTATGCGGTATTTATATAAAAAAAAGAAATTATTCATATGTAATACCTGAGGGAAAAACGATAAAAAAAAATATTTATATAAGAACAAAAGACAATAAAGGACAGGATACACTTCCTAAAATATACGATAAAGTAGTGTGCCGGATTATAAATTCGGATAAAATTCAGAAATATAATGATGAGCCTGAGGGCAAAATTGTCAAAATATTGGGTGAAACAGGGATTTTTAAAACCGAAATGGATTCTGTACTGTACAAATACAATCTCAGCGATAAATTTAATACAAAAATTGAGAAAGAAGTATCAGGAATAAATTATACACAGGATTTTTCAGAACTAAAGTCAGGGAGAATTGATTTAAGAGAAGAATATTGTTTTACAATAGACCCTGAAGATGCTAAAGATTATGATGATGCAGTGTCCATAAAGAAACTTGATGAAGGGTATCTGATAGGAGTACACATCTCCGATGTCTCTTTTTATGTTAGAGAAAACACACAATTAAACAAAGAAGCACTGAAGAGAGGTACGAGTGTCTATTTACCCGATAAAGTCATTCCGATGCTGCCTTTTAAATTATCCAATGATATATGTTCACTTATTCCAAATCAAGACAGGTTAGCATTTTCAGTTATTATAAAGTTGAATAAAAGATACTTTGTGCAGGGTTATGAAGTTGTAAAGTCGGTTATAAGAAACAAAAGAAGATTTTCTTACGGGGAAGCAGATGATATTCTCAACGGTAAGAAAAGTGAATATGCGGAAGATATTAAGTTGATGGACCGTGTTGCTAAAAATCTTAATAAAATCCGGCTCAAACAGGGCAGTATAGATTTTGATTCAAGGGAAGTAAAATTTAAATTTGATAAGCGGGGAAACATATCAAATATTGAAATAAGGGAAAGAACAGATTCAATGAGATTAATCGAGGAGTTTATGCTTTTAGCCAACAGGTGTGTTACTGAATATGTTGCAACACTTTCCAAAAATCTTCGAAAGAAATTGCCTTTTATTTACAGAGTTCATGATTTGCCGGATGGAGAAAAGCTCTCTGAAATATCGGATTTTATAACACAATTTGGTTATAGTCCGAATCTCAATGACAAAGAATCTATTAATAAATTGCTCTCGGATATAAAGGGAAAACCTGAAGAGTATATAATAAATGAACTACTTATCCGTTCAATGGCAAAGGCAAAATACGCCGAAAGTAATATAGGTCACTACGGCTTGGGTTTTAAGAATTACACACATTTCACATCACCTATAAGAAGATACCCCGATTTGATAGTACACAGGATTTTATCGGATTACATTAATAACGGAGGAATTGAGCATGAAAAAATCAGGCAAAACATTTCACATTATCAAAAAATATTACCTGAAATCTGCAGGCATTGTTCTGTAAAAGAGCAGGAAGCCGTCAGTGCCGAACGGGAAGGTATAAAATTATTTCAAATCGAATACATAAAAAATTCCTTAGGCAATGAATTTGAAGGGATTATTTCAGGTTTAAACAACACAGGGCTTTTTATACAATTGAACGAAAATCTTGTGGAAGGTTTTGTTCGTTTCAGTGATATTGAAGATGATTATTACGTATACGATGAAAGGAACCACAGAGCAACAGGCAGAAAGAAGAAGAAAACTTTTCATGCTGGTATGAAAGTAAAAGTGAAATTAATTAACGCAGATTTAGAGTCGAAAAGAGTTGATTTTATTTTTGTATAAATAAATAATAAATTAAAAAAATAACAGTAAAAAATGGAGGTTTTATGGCAGTAAAAGTAACAGGAAAAAATCTTAAAATTGAAGATGTTTACAAGGTTGCTGTGGAGAATGAACGAGTTGAATTGACTCCGGATGCAATCGAAAGAATTAAACATTGCAGGGCATTTATCGAAAAGAAAATCGAAGAAAAAGAGATAATGTACGGAGTAAATACCGGAATTGGAGAGTTTTCAGAGATTGTTCTTTCGGATGAACAGGTCAAACAATTTCAGAAGTACCTGATATATAATCATTCTGCCGGTATCGGAGAGCCGATACCTATTGAACACGCGAGAGCAGCGATTTTATCCCGTATAAATGTTCATGCACTCGGATATTCCGGGTGCAGACCGGATATTACAATTGCAATGACAGAAATGCTGAATAAGGGAGTGACTCCGGTTGTATGCGTTAAAGGAAGTGTCGGTGCATGCGGCGACCTTTCTCCGATGAGTCAGATTGCTCTGCTTCTGATGGGAGAAGGAGAAGCTTTTTATAAGGGAGAGCGTTTACCCGGAAAAGTTGCAATGGAAAAAGCCGGAATTACAATTCCGGGTCTGAAAGCAAGAGACGGTCTTGCTGCAATTAACGGGAGTAATGTTATTACCGGGATGGCTTGTCTCGAAATTTATGAAACTGAGAGATTCATTAAACAGGCAGAAATTGCCGCAGCAATGACTCTTGAAGCACTTATGGCAAATATGAAACCTTATGATGTACGTTTGCATAAACTGAGAGGATTCAGAGGAGCGATAACCTCGGCGGAAAATATTAAAAGAGTTGTTGAAGGTTCTGATTTACTTGGAAAAGTAAAAGTCAAAGTTCAGGATGCTTACAGTATGAGGTCAACACCGCAGGTAATCGGAGCAGCAAGAGACCAGTTGAGATGGACGAGAGAGCAGGTAGAAATAGAACTGAATGCCGTTGCGGATAATCCGGTATTTTTAGGTGATGATAAGATAGTGCTCACCGGTGCTAATTTTCAGGGTTCTCCTATAAGTGTTCCTCTGGATATGATGGGTGCGGTTATTACGATGGTTTGTGTAATTTCCGAGAGAAGATTAAACAGATTATTGAATCCCGCATTGAGTGTAGGACTGCCAGCCTTTTTGACTAAGGGTGCGGGCATGTTTTCGGGACATATGTTAAGTCAGTATACTGCAGATATGATGATTGTTGAACAAAGGATTCTTTCTATGCCGGCATCGATTCAATCTATTCCTGCGGCTGCAGATCAGGAAGATTTTGTGAGTATGGGAATGAACACGGCATTAAAGACCCGTCAGATTATTGATAATGCTTACGGAATACTGGGTATCGAGTTTATTGCTGCTGCTCAGGCTCTTGATTTCAGAAATTATGGTTTTGGAAAAGGTACGAAAGCAGCGCATTCGGAAGTCAGAAAAATCGTAAAACATCTGGACGAGGACAGACCATTATATCCCGACCATAATAACATGATGAAAGCTGTAAGAGAAAGGATTATTCTTGAAGCTGTTGAAAATGAAATAGGCGAGTTAAAAACGTATTAATTATATAGTTGGAGCAGAGAGAAAATTTAGTAATTTTTATTTCTTTAATTTATTATCTCTGGTATGATTCTGAAACAAGAATTGTGATTAGATTACTCTGATATGGTTCGAGAAAATCCAGCCGAACTCGTTTATCCGGCATTCGACTCTGTAATTTCCGGGAAGATTATAATCGAAAAAGCAATCGAGAGCTTTTGTTTTATTTATAATTTTTCCGTTATGTAACAGTCTGATTTCTGCTTCTTTGGGTACAAAAACTTTGAATGTTATATTTTTATTTTTAGTTTTGTCTAATGTAATTTCATCTCCCATAATATATGAGTTTCCGTCGTATTCCGCAAAAAATCTGAATCCCTTTCCGTTTCCGTGATAACTGTTTACAATGAACGAATGTCCTTCCCTTATTGCATTCAGAACTTCAGATTTATGTGATTCAAAATTCTCGAAGTCCCCGGGTTTCAGCTGATTATTGCATAAAATATGAGTTCTGATAGATTTAAAAAGTATTTTATAGGGAAAAATTTCAACCTCAAAAAATCCGAGAACATTCTGTTTATGCGCGTGTGCATCTATACTGCCAACACCAATTACTTTTCTTTCCAGGTTAAGTTCATCCCATTTGTTCAAGGTTTCTTCGTCCGGTGCAATTATAGATTTCAAAGGGTGGAGGAATCTTTGCAGTTTATTTTTTTCCGTTAATCCTTCAGCCCACTGGCTCATATGATTCCATATTTCCATGCCGTTGAATTCTTTGCTGTTCCATTCCGTCCATGGATATGAAGGATGTTCGATGATATGTTTTCTTTTTTCGAACGGGTGGGCAATTATACCTGTTCCTCCTTTTTTGTTAATTTCATGTACATATTCTTCAGCCGATAACTTATTACCCTTCTCTTCATCTGAAATTTGTTCAAATTCACCTGCAAGTTCGTCTGTCCCGAAGACCAGATAATGATTGTTATTTTGTAAATCATTTAATTCATAGCCAACCAACACCAATGTATTATTATACCATCTTTCATATCCTTTAAATTTCGGTTCTAATGTATTATGGTCTGTCATCATAATGAAATCTAGTCCCATTTCATTGGCAAACGATGCGATTTGTTCTATAGTGCCGGTTCCGTCCGAAAAAATCGAGTGTATATGTAATGCACCGGAATATTCAAACATAAATTTAATTTATATTTTTGAAAACAAGCAGAATGAAAAATAATTCATTTATTTAAAAATATAATTTTCGCTTACTATTCTAAAGTCATTTTACTATATGATATCTAATTAAAAAAGCCGCCGTGTTCAGTGTTCCGGCGGCTTTTTTATTAATTGAATAATCCTAAGCTACTTTATTAACGTTAATTTTCTGGTGTCAGTAAATTTATTTGTTGTCATTATATATATATATACTCCGCTTGAAAGGTTTCCTGCATTCCAGCTAATCACATACCTTCCTGCACTTTTCTTTTCATCAATTAGTCTTTCCACTTCTCGCCCAAGCATGTCGTAAATTACAATGGTAACAAATGAAGCTTCAGGAAGGTCAAATTGAATATTAGTAACCGGATTGAAGGGATTCGGGTAATTCTGGTGAAGTGCGTATTTATTTGGTATTTCTGTTGTCGGATTCGAAATACCTACAGAAGTCGGAATTACACTGTCCGGTAAGCTGAAATCACTTATGCGGTTAATACAGAATCTGTCGACGGCTTTAATCCAGAAATAATATTTAACTCCGTTTGTTAGTCCAGTATTTGTGAATGTTGTGTCGGGATGAAAAACACTGTCGACAAGTGCAGCTGTTCCGGTGTTAAGTTCTGTGTTCCGGTAAATCAGATAATAATACATATCGAATTCCTGATTTGAGTTCCACACGGCGTTAGCCGAAGCATCACCCGCAGTCAAGGTCAAACCTGTCGGTGCTGACGGAGTCACGGTATCTGCCGGTGGTTTTATGCTGAATGTTGGCTCGGGATTTATCGTAGGTTTTATGTAATATAGAAAATCCGGTGTGCCATAGTGGTAGTTGCTTAGTACACTTGTCGGAAATGTGTTTTGTGTACAGCTTCCGCAAAATCGCATATCATGATATGTAAGATGCTGTCCGATTTGAGAACTTGTTCCGTAATAATACATGTCGCCTACATCATTAAATAATGCAAGAATGCATGTTCTTCCGCTGTCCAGAATCAGCGGCTGGCTCAACTCATTATAATTATATATTCCTATTGTTCCTGCATCAACCCGTATTTGTGCCAGTATTGCTTGTGTAGTGAAATCAAAAAGTGTTACATATCTTTGTGTTGCATTGGGAATTCTTTTTCCAAAGTGTGACACATATAACTTATACTGAGGAGTAAATCTGAATCCCCGCTGACAGTTGCTTACTGTATTAGTACTTGTAACAATAACACTGTCAGTGGAAGAGTGCGGACCGTCTAATGCATTGATTGTACTTGTTTGTAACGCTGAATCATTACCGCAGAACATATAAATCAATACTGAATCATTAGGAGGAATAGAAGGAATTTTAACAAAAAATTTAGTAGTATCTGTGTTCAGATATCCTGAAAGCCAGTGGTTATAAATAGTTGAACCCCCGCAATCCGAAACAAATCTGATATCCCTGCCGTCGGGCTGAATCCAACCCTGTCCTATGGGTATCTCGGTATTAAAAATTATTGTAACGGGGTAATTTGTAAGAGTTGCAGTGGACAAATTCTTTATCACAATCGGATATTCATATTTATAATCGGATAATTGTGAAAATGAATTTGTGAATAACAGAAGAAAAAACAATACGGAAAAAATTAACAACTTTCTCATATAACCTCCTTATTTAAATTATTATTAAAAAGTTACAGAAGTGACTCTTGTATTTACCTTGCTCTTTTCCTTACCAATTTTATCGGATTTTGGGAAACAGTAAAATTGAATATATATCAAATTAATGTTTATATTTTATAATATCAATAACTATTTGATTATATAAGTTACTAAAAATTACAACTAAGTTTATGATTATTATGATTGATTTTTTGGATTAAAATTGTGAATTTTAAAAAAATTAATTTAAAATGAAAAGGTTATTATTTTTAACAGCAGTTTTTTTATACTTATTCTGCGTGAGTAATTTATCAGTTTCACAAATAAATTCTCCCTATAAAATTATACCGGGGAGCGGATTCGATTTATTAAGGATTGGCGATAACAAAGAAGATATTTACGAAATTTTAGGCATACCGGCAAAATATGACGGAAAATATCTGGATTATTACTATGAAGGATTGGAATTTTCTCTGAAAGACGATAAGATATCGACAATATTTTTCATATACCGGTCTAAAACACATATGACATTTGACGGGAAGACAGACAAAGGTATAGGGTTTTGTTCTACGATTCCTGAAGTGATAAGGGCATACGGAAAACCTGACAGAATCGGAAACTCAGTAGTATCGGAATACGGTGCTTTTCCGGGTGCACATGAATATTACCTTGAGTATAATTCACTTGGTATTTCATTTACATTCTATGATAATGAGCTTGCGGGTATCAGAGTATATGCGTCCAGATAGCT
>VGWA01000082.1 GCA_016873795.1 Ignavibacteria bacterium | reverse complement strand
ATTTTTAAGTGAAGAATAATTTATGTTTCTTGACGTGCTCGAAAAATATGACTGGAACAAAATTAAACAGGATATCTATTCGAAAACCGAAAAAGATGTTTTGCTTGCTCTTAATAAACCTAAAAGGGATTTAGAAGATTTCAAAACACTCGTTTCTCCTGCTGCTTTTCCTTATCTCGAACAGATGGCTAAACTCAGCAATAAACTTACTCAAAAAAGATTCGGAAAAATTATACAACTCTTCATACCGCTTTATCTTTCCAATTATTGCGTAAACGAATGCGTTTACTGCGGATTTAACTGTCATAATGATATCGAAAGAATTATACTCGATGAGGAACAAATTTTAAATGAAGTAGAAGCGATTAAGTCCTACGGATTCGAACATATCCTGCTTGTTACGGGTGAAGCGCCTTCTATAGCAGGTATGGAATATTTCGAACGCGTGATTAAGTTAATAAAACCTTACTTTGCTCTGATATCGATGGAGGTACAGCCACTGGAAGCCTCTGAGTATATTAAGCTTAAAAAACTTGGACTCAATACAGTTTATATTTATCAGGAAACATATAATAAAGAAAGTTATAAAAAATTTCACGGCAAAACAAAAAAATCCGATTTTGCCTATCGTTTGCATACACCGGATAGACTCGGTAAAGCTGAAATGCACAGAATCGGAATTGCAAATCTTCTCGGACTTGAAGATTGGAGGACCGATGCATTTTTCACGGCACTTCATTTGAAGTATCTCGAAAAGAAATACTGGAAATCTAAATGTTCAATTTCATTCCCGAGACTCAGACCTCATAAAGGCAGTTTCAAACCTGAATTTTCGATAAGTGATGCGGAGCTTGTTCAATTGATTACCGCATACAGAATTTTTGATGAAGAAGTCGAACTTTCAATATCTGTAAGAGAAAGCCGTAAGTTCAGAGACAATGTTGTTAAACTTGGAATTACTTCTATGAGTGCCGGCTCAAAAACAAAACCGGGGGCTTATGCATTAAATTACAATGCACTCGAACAGTTTGAAGTCTTTGATGACAGAACTCCCTCTGAAGTCGTAGATATGATTAAATCTAAGGGCTACGAACCTGTCTGGAAAGACTGGGGCTATTATATGCAGTTGTGATTTGAAATTAATTTCATTTTTTCTGAATGGAAGAACACGAATTTTTAAAATATAACAGACAGATTATTCTCGATAATATTGGAATCGAGGGACAGCAAAAACTTAAGCAGGCTAAAGTACTTGTTATTGGAGCAGGAGGGCTTGGCTCGCCTGTTTTGCTGTATCTTGCTGCTGCAGGCGTCGGTAATATCGGTATTGTTGATGGCGATGTAGTTGATGAATCTAATCTGCATAGACAGGTTCTCTATAACGAAAATGACATCGGGAAACTGAAAACGGAGGTTTCTGCAAGAAAATTAAGTGAACTGAACAGATATGTTAATGTAATTACATATTCTCACAATCTTTCCGGATTTAATGCACTCGATATTATTAAAGATTATGATTTTATTGTTGATGGTACTGATAACTTTTTTTCGAAATATCTTATTAATGATGCTTGTGTAATAGCAAAGAAACCTTTTATTTACGGAGGTGTCTTCAAATTCAACGGACAGGTCAGCGTTTTCAACTATCAGGGCGGTCCTACATACAGATGTCTGTTTCCCGTGCAACCAGATGTTAACGATTTTCCGACTTGTTCAGAAATAGGAGTACTCGGTGTGGTGCCGGCGGTTATAGGCTCGATTCAGGCAAATGAATCGTTGAAAATTATTCTTGGAATCGGTGAGATTCTTTCGGGAAAACTTCTTACCTTTGATGCTCTGACAAATAGATTTGATATGTTTGAAATTTCTCCCGATAAAAATAATCTGAATATTGAAAAAATTTTAACCGCTGAAAATATATTTTGCTCTGGTGATACGGTTAAACATATTACACCTTATGAACTGAAAAAAATGCTTGATGAAAAAAAAGACATTCAGATAATTGATGTCAGGGAACAATTTGAATATGAACGGAAAAACATTAACGGTATACTTATTCCCCTTAAAACTCTTCCCGATAAATTAACCGGAATTTCGAGGGAAAAACCTGTAATAATAATGTGTGAACACGGCGAAAGAAGTGTATATGCAGTCCTGTATCTTCAGCAAAGATTTCAATTTACGAATCTCTTTAATCTTGAAGGCGGTATCGCGAATTGGGAAAAATTAATTAATAATTAATATATGTGCAGTTGGTTCCAGAATAAAGAAACCGGTAAAACAATTTTTAAAAAACTCGAAAAAGATTTTAAGGGAAGTTTTAAACTTGAATCAGATGAAGAACTAAAGAAAATTAATATCAGACCGACCGATAAGATTTACGTTATAGTAAATGAACAAGACAATATTATTATCAAGTCAATGAGATGGGGTATCAGATTCGATGAAGAAAAAAAGTCTCCTCTGATTTTTAATATCCGTTCGGAGACAGTTAAAGACAGAAAATTCTGGTCGAACCTTTTCAAAAATAATCCATGTCTTATTCCGATGACATCGTTTTTCGAATGGAAATCGGTTGAAATTCGCCGCGGTGAAAAAGCGGAGAAAAAGAAAATTCCCTGTAAAATTTCTTTTCCGCAGGAAAAGTTGTTTTTTGCTGCCGGACTTTTTACCAAACTGAACAACGGACAGGAACAAAGTACGTTACTTACTACGGAACCGAACACTCAAATAAAAGAAATTCATAACAGAATGCCGGTAATCCTGGAATATCAAACGGCACTCGATATTTTTAAAGATGAGTTTGAAAAAAATCTCGAAAAGCTTAAACCCTGCAAAATGCCTTTTGAAATCGAAATCAACCCTGACGAATCAGGAAAAAATAAATTGTTTGTATGAAAGTTTGTTTTATAACCAGTGAATGCTTCCCTTATGTAAAGACGGGCGGACTTGCCGACGTTAGCGGCTCTTTGCCCAAGGCACTTTCCGAACTTGGAACGGAAGTTAAGATATTTTTACCGCTGTATGATTCGGCAGATGTTAATGAATTTGGAATCGTTCCCGTTAAATCTTTAACAGGTATTCCTGTCAGACTCGGAACAAAAGATGTTGTGTTTAATGTCTGCAAATGCAAACATCCGGATACCGATATTGATGTTTTTTTTATTGACTGCCCGTTCTATTTTAAAAGAGGAAAAATTTATTCCGATGACACCGATGAAGATGAAAGATTCATATTGTTTCAGTATGCGGTTATCATGACACTGCAGCTCCTGAAATACAAACCGGATGTGATTCACTGTAATGACTGGCAAACTGCTTTGATTCCCGAATTGTTGAAAACAAATTTTTCCTGGGACGGACTGTTTAAAAAAACAAAGACATTGCTGACTGTTCATAATATTGCATATCAGGGTAGATTTAATAAAAGCTCAATTCTTAAAGCAAATCTGAAAACAGATAAATTCTTTCCTTTCGGTCCTTATGAATTTAAAGGTGATTTCAATTTTCTAAAATGCGGCATTATTGCTTCCGATGCAGTAAATGCAGTCAGTCCGACTTACTCCAAAGAAATTCAAACTCCTTTATTTGGTGAAGGACTCGAAGGCATACTTGCAGACAAAAAAGACTTCGTTTTCGGAATTCTAAACGGTATCGACGATAATATCTGGAATCCGAAAGTTGATAAATTTATTTTCAAAAATTACACTCATCGCAGTTTACAAAATAAAATCCCTAATAAAATCGAACTTCTTAAAAGATTTAATCTGAAACCTGATGAAAAAATTCCTGTCTTTGGAATTATCTCGAGACTTGCCGTGCAGAAAGGTTTTGATTTGATGTTTCCGGTAATAGACAAAATCATGAAAGAAAATATATATCTTATTGTGCTCGGCAGCGGTGAAAAAATTTATGAGGATTTTTTCTCTGCCGCCGGGAAAAAATACACAAGGAAAAGCGGAATACAAATTGGTTACGATAATGAGATGTCGCATCTGATTACCGCCGGTGCGGATTTCTTTCTGATGCCTTCTAAATATGAGCCCTGCGGACTCAATCAGATGTATTCACTTAATTATGGTACACTTCCTGTAGTCAGAAAAACCGGGGGACTCGCAGATACCGTCATTGATTGTTTTTCAAATCCTGCCAAAGGCAACGGAATATCATTCGATAATTTCAAAAGCAAGGAATTCCTCGATGCTTTTAAAAGAGCTTTATTAATTTTTGAAAATAAAGAGAAAATGAAAAAAATATTAAGAAGGGGTATTATTAAAGATTTTTCCTGGAAACATTCGGCAGGAGAGTATATTGAATTATATTCGAAACTTTAAACCTAAATCTCGAATTCTTCTCCTCTGTATGGTATCGTAATATGCGAGAAGCCTTTTTCTCCCAGTGCTTCTTTCAAACTTTCCTGCTGCTGGTTCTCACCGTGTATTAAAAAAATTTCCGGCTGTCTCCTCTTATCGAAATTATCAAAATATTCCAGTAATTCGTTTCTGTCCGCATGTGCGGAAAATGAATTTAAAATTCTTATTCTTGCATTTACTTTGTATTCATCACCGAATATCTTTACTACGTTTCCGTAGATGTCTTTTGATTCTACCAACCTTCTGCCGAGTGTATGCTCTGCCATAAACCCGATAATCAATATTATATTATTCGGATTTTCTATGTTATTAGCAAGATGATGAAGTATTCTCCCTGCTTCGCACATTCCCGAAGCGGAAATTATCATACAGAATTCTTTTCTGTTATTTAATTTTTTCGATTCTTCTGCATCTTTTATGAAAAATATATTTTTACCTCCGAATACGTCCACACCCGAACTTATTAAATTGTACGTTTCTTCGTCGTAACACTCGGGATGTAATCTGAAAATCTCCGTGGCGTTTACCGAAAGAGGACTGTCGATATAAACGGGAAAATCCGGTATCTCATTTAAGGATTTAAGTTTATTTATTGTATGGATTACCTCCTGTGTCCTTTCGACGCTGAATGCCGGCACGATTATTTTGCCGTATGTTTCGTACGCTTCCAGTATTACTTCTTTTAAATGTGCAGTCATTTTTTCCGCGTCTTCGTGTATCCTGTTCCCGTAAGTTGATTCGCAGATAAAATAATCTACATCCCCGATAAATTCAGGGTCTTTGAGTATTGGTAAATTTTTTCTGCCTAAATCTCCCGAAAAACCGAGTCTTACAGATTTTCCGTTCTCCGTAATTTCTAATGTGATTTGTGCTGAACCGAGTATATGTCCTGCCTCCGTGAATTTTACCGATACTTTGTCATCGAAACCGTCTATGTTAATGGGCATACTATACGGGATGGACTTAAAATGGGCAATTATCATTTTTGCTTCATTTATCGTGTATAACGGATTGAAAAGAGGCTCGTTATTTTTTTTTCTCTTTTTGTTTACAAATTCTACGTCTTTTTCCTGTATGTGAGCACTGTCCTGAAGCATTATCGAGCATAAATCCCGTGTAGCGGGTGTTGAATATACACTGCCTCTAAATCCTTTCATATATAAAGTCGGCAGATTTCCCGAATGGTCTATATGTGCATGTGATAATATTACACATTTTATCTCTTCGGGATTGTATAAAAATTTTCGATTCATCTGAAAAGATTCTTCTCTCCTGCCCTGAAATAATCCGCACTCGAGCAGTAATTTTTTTCCGTTGATTTCGAGCAGATGTTGTGAACCTGTTACGTTTCTCGCAGCACCGCAAAATTTTATTTTCATTTTCTGTTATTTGGATTTTGATACGAATGGATTGTTTTTTATATAAAATCTGTATTCAAATTCCGTTCCTCTGGTTATTCCGACCCTTTTCGCGGTTACAATATCAAAATTTTCATCTTTACCTTCGGCTATATATAATTTACTGCTTCTTAGACTTATTGAATTGAATTTACTGTCGATTCCGAATGAAAGACATAACTTAGCCGGTCCGTTAGTTAATTCATAAACTGACTTCGTTTTTCCGCGATTCTTTTTCATATATTCGATTCCCTCTATCGGCTCTGCCGCTCTTATTAAAACCGCACAACCTTTACCTTTTCTTTCTGTTACAATGTTGAAACAATAATAATTTCCGTAAATAAAGTAAATATAAGCAATTCCTCCTTTTTCAAACATTGGTTTATTTCGTTTTGTGATTCCGGGATGTGAATGGCTTGCAGGGTCAATTTTATCTATATATGCCTCGGTTTCGACTATTTTTCCCGCTAAAATTTTTTTTCCGTAATTTCGCACAATTGTTTTTCCAAGCAGCTGCCTGGCTACTTCTACGGTATTATTTAAATAAAAATCAGCCGGGAGTGGTTTAAATCGCATATTATTTTTTCTCTGATTTGAAAATACCTGATTATTTATATTTTATATATTCAAAAAATCATAATTTACTGAATTCTTTTTTTTGCATCTTTACAAAATTAATATTGCTATTTGATATTATTTTTCATAACTTTATAGTGTACACTAAATTATTATAATAGTTTAGTTGTTACAAATAATGCCTGAATTACAGGCAGAAAGAGGAAATATGAAATGCAAATTAAATATTTTGCTCATTTTTCTGATTTTTCCTCTGTGCGCAAATTCGGAATGGGAACAAACAAATGGACCTCTGGGGGCTACGGTTTACTCTCTTGCGTATGATGGCTCAAATATTTATGCAGGTACTTTAATTACAGGTGTCTATCGCTCTACTAACCTTGGTCTTACCTGGACTCAAACTTTATTAAATGATAAGACAGTATGGTCGGTTGCAGTGTGCAGCGGGCATATTTTTGCCGCTACCGGATGGGATGGTATATGGATTTCGGATAATTTTGGTATGTCGTGGTACCGTGGAGGTCTGAACAATCAACATGTCAACACGATTGCAGTATACGGTACAAATATTTATGCAGGTACATATCAAAACGGTGTTTGGATTTCGACAAATTACGGATTAACATGGTCACAAACGTCGCTGTCTAACAGAACGGTTTATTCTATATCCTCTTATGGAAATTATATTTATGCCGGTGTATGGAATTACGGTGTGTATCGTTCTGCCGATAACGGTTTAACCTGGACTCAAACTTCTCTCAATAATCAGAGCATTTTATCACTTGCTGCTCTGGATAATTATGTATTCGCCGGCTCAGCTTATTATGGAGTAATATATTCTACAAATTATGGAACTACCTGGCATCAATCCGGATTAAATAATGTTCCTGTGTATTCACTTACTTTCACCGATAATAAACTTTTTGCCGGAACAAACGGATACGGTATATATGTTTCTCCAGATTATGCAGTTAGCTGGTATCCGACAACAGTGACGGAAAAAAATATAAGGTCTTTAATCTCATTTAACGGGTATATGTTTGCAGGTACTGAAGAATTTGATATCTATTTTTCTATAAACAGCGGCTCGAATTGGTACAGGTCAGGTCTCAATAATTTAACAATTCTTTCTTTGACTTCACTTGGTAATATTGTTTTTGCAGGTTCGGATTCCCATGGATTATATCGGACTTTCGATAATGGTATAACCTGGGATAAACTTAACACCGGGAATTTAATTGTTAATTGCCTGTTAACTTATGGAAATAATATTTTTGCGGGGACAAAATTTTATGGCGTCTATGTTTCTAACGACAGCGGTATTTCATGGCAGCAAATAGGATTAAATAATAAAACAATATTGTCTCTTGCAAAAAAAGGAAACGAAATATTTGCGGGAACGGATGCTTACGGAGTATTTCGTTCAACTGATAACGGACAGAATTGGATTCAATCCGGTTTAAATAATAAAGCTGTATATTCGATAACCTCACTCGGTCAATATATATTTGCCGGAACCTGGAACTACGGCGTACTGCGTTCGACTAATAGCGGCATTACGTGGTATCAAACTGATCTCGATTATCAGGTCGTTACTTCTTTAACTACACTTGGCAATGTTATTTTTGCAGGTACGTGGTATGACGGTTTATATGTATCTGAACATAACGGCAGGAACTGGCAGAAAACTCCTTTGAATACTCTTTATATTAATTCCATTGTCACATACAGTACTAATGTCTTTGCAGGAACTAAAAGCGGAGTTTATTTATCTACAAATACAGGTTCAAGCTGGACTCAAACATGTAAAGACATTATTCCCCTGAATATCCAGTCTATGATGATAACAAATGGTTATGTGTTTGTTGGAACAATTAACTCTTCAGTGTGGCGTAGATTATATTCGGATATTATCGGAATCGGTAATTCAAATACCGAAGTGCCCACAGAGTTTTCGTTATATCAAAACTATCCAAATCCTTTTAATTCAATGACAAATGTTAAATTCCAAATGTCAAATGCAGATAATGTATCTTTAAAAATATATGATGTTTTAGGAAAAGAGGTTACTACGCTTGTTAATGAAAGATTTCAGCCGGGGACATATCAGATAAGTTTTGACGGCAGCGGATTACCGAGCGGAGTATATTTTTACAGACTTACTGCAGGGGAATTCACAGCAGTGAAGAAAATGGTTTTGATACGTTAACGACATTGCTCTTTAAAAATACTAATATATTAAAGATATTACGGCACTTACTGATGTATATACTATAATATTATTTTAAAATATAATGACATTACGGAATATTATATTATTTTTTGTATTAAGCCCGATTTGTGCTTATAGCCAATGGTTTACACAGACTTCCGGTACTTCAAGGCATTTAATTGGAATGGATATGATAGATTTAAATACAGGTTATATTTGCGGTGATTTAATAGGTGGAATTTTAAAGACAACTAATTCAGGACAGAACTGGATAATACAACCAGAACCACTAATTCATCAATATAATAGTATTTCATTTATTGATAATAATACCGGTATCGCAGTGGGTCCCTCCGGTATGATATTAAGAACTACAAATGGAGGACAAAATTGGTTGGTACTTTCGAGGCCAGGGGGAGATATGGGAGATGTACAATTTGTTAATAATAATATTTTGTATGCTTGTGGAGATCACATAATTAAATCAACAAATGGCGGTATAAATTGGAACATACTAATCACAGCACAATTTTTAGGACAATTTAGAAGTTTGTTTTTTACAAATGAACTCACAGGAACCATTGTTGGAATAAATGGAACTATCTGGACAACGACTAACGGTGGGATTAACTATATACAAAGATATATGATGCTACCAGTGCAGTTTGCGGATAGTAGTCTTTATGATATTCAATATATTAATTCAACAACAGGATACATAAGTGGGAATTTAGGCATCGTTGTTAAAACTACAAATAGTGGCGTGAATTGGTCATACTTACCCACTGGCACAATAACTCAATTTCCAAGTCTTTATTTTATAAATGAAAATATTGGATATTTAGCAGGAACAGCAGGTAGATTATTTAAGACTACAAATGGAGGAGTGAACTGGATTCAGCAGACTGTAGGTGTAACTGATTCATTCTATGATTTAGAATTTATTAATTACAACACAGGTTGGATCTGTGGACAAAATGGAAGAATATTAAAAACAACCAATGGAGGTTCAACATGGATAAAACCGATTAACACGGAGGTTCCGGAAAGTTATGCATTAAGACAGAATTTCCCTAATCCTTTTAATCAGGTTACAAAGATTCAATTTGAAATTCCTGAAAGTAAATTTGTTACATTAATAGTATACGATATACTCGGAAAAGAAATTGCTGCACTTGTCAATGAAAAATTATCTCCTGGAAAATATGTAATAAATTTCAATGAAAACGGATTATCCAGTGGGATATATTTCTGCAAACTCCAGACTAATAACTACTCAGCAGTGAAAAAAATGGTTTTGATACGCTAACGACATTTGCTCTTTAAAAATACTAATATATTAAAGATATTATGGCACTTACTGATGTATATACTATAATATTATTTTAAATTATAATGACATTACGGAATATTATATTATTTTTTGTATTAAGCCCGATTTGTGCTAATAGCCAATGGTTTACACAGACTTCCGGTACATCAAGGCATCTTTA
>VGWA01000081.1 GCA_016873795.1 Ignavibacteria bacterium | reverse complement strand
TCTGGCAAATGCTTTTTTTGTTGCGATTGAATTTGCCATAGTCAGATTAAGAAATACTGAGCTGGAACCCTATCTTAAAAAAGGTGACAGGAGAGCAAAAAGTGTAAAACATCTAAAAGACCACGTTGATAAATATATTGCGGCTGCGCAACTGGGAATCACTCTCGTTAATATACTTCTGGGCTATATAGGCGAAGATTTATTTATTAAGTTTTTTAGACCGTTCTTTAGTTTATTTATTTTTAATCAGGCGTTAAACGATACTGTGTCGGTCATATTTGGAATTTTACTTATTACATTTTTTGCCGTAGCAATCGGAGAAGTTGCACCAAAAACTGTATCCATTAGATATCCTCTTGCGGTGTCTCTTTGGTCCGCTTTGCCCATAAGAATTTTCTATAAAGTTTTCCAACCTTTTATCTGGGCTCTGAATGTTGTCGCAAATTTTTCTACAAGATTATTCGGTATAGAACCTGTTACAAAAGATGAAATTAAACATTCGGAAGAGGAAATCAGATATATTATCTCCGAAGGTAGAAAAACAGGTGTAATTGATTCGACTGAACATCAGTTGATCGAAAAGATTTTCGATTTTAACGATAAGGTCGCAAAAGATATTATGGTACCGAGAGAAAGAATGTTTGCTATTGATATTACGGAAAAAAGAGAAATTATTATTCAAAAAGTAATCGATGAGGGATATTCAAGGATTCCTGTTTATAAGGAAGATATGGATAATATAATCGGAGTGTTTTATTCAAAAGATATTATAAGTGCTGCAGAGTATAAGACCGCTATTATTATTGAGGATATAATCAGACCGGCTTACTTTATTCCTGAATCGAGACATATCGGAGAATTACTGAAAGACCTGCAGAAACAAAGAATACATCTCGGAATCGTTGTCAATGAACACGGTGGTGTCGAAGGTCTGATTACGCTCGAAGATATTATCGAGGAAATCGTCGGTGAAATTGAAGATGAGTATGATGTCGAAACAAGAAATGTTATAAGAGATAAAAAAGGTATTTTCCTTGTTGACCCTGCTATTTCTATTGAAGATTTCAACAAGCAATTTAGTTCCCAAATCCCTGGTCCGACTGATGATTACCATACTTTAAGTGGTTTCTTACAGGATGTAACTGGACATATTCCGGAAATTTTTGAAAGAATTGATTTTAAAGGATTAATTTTTACTGTAATGAAAAAGTCCGGGAATAAATTATTACAGGTAAAAGTACAAAGATTAACAAATTAATAATAATGATTTTAAGATTTATCCAAAAAAAAGTATTAACTTTTTTCAGAGATTTAGGTACTTATACAATTCTCTGTTTTAATATATTAAAATATATACCAAGAATTTTCAAGGATAGAAAATTGATTATTGACCAGATGGTACATATAGGTGTAAATTCACTTGCACTTGTATCGATAATAGGCATTTTTACAGGTGCAGTATCTGCCTGGCAGGGTGCTTATCAGCTGGAAGGGCTGGCATCTAAAAATATTCTTGGTTCTGCTACAACAAAAGCGATTATTATCGAACTGGGACCTGTTCTTGCAGCAATTGTTCTTGCCGGCAGAATCGGTGCTTCAATATCTGCTGAACTTGGAACAATGAAAGTTACTGAACAGTTTGATGCTTTGGAATCTATGGCTATAAACCCGGTTAGATATCTTGCAATGCCTAGGGTTGTTGCATCCGTGATAATGACTCCGCCTTTGGTAATTTATGCTACTGCCGTTGCTATTATCGGTGCTTATATTGTAGCAACAGCATTTCTCGATGTAACAGGAAGCGTATTTATGAATGGTTTTAGAAATAGTTTTGAGATGAAAGATTTCTATGCTTCAACAATAAAAGCAACTTGTTTCGGAATTGCGATTTCGACTATAGGGTGTTTTGTCGGGTTCAGTACCGAAGGAGGAGCCCAGGGAGTGGGACTTTCAACGATTAAATCATTTGTTATATGTTCGGCTTCTATATTGATACTTGATTATATTTTATGGAATTTTTTAATAGGTTAAATCTGATTATTTTGCAAATATAAAAGGGCAATTGGCACAGCTGGTTAGCGCGCTTCCTTCACACGGAAGAGGTCACTGGTTCGAATCCAGTATTGCCCACCACTAAATACAACAACCCTTCCTTATTGCGGTGTATTTAAAGTATCTAATTTTTTTATTTAGTTGTTTTTCTTACTTTACTATACATTTATTAACTGATTTTCAAAGTCAAATTACGTAAATTTGAATTATTAATGAAAATATTATTTAAAAATATATTTATTAATTCTCCTGTTGATAATGTTCGCTGTAGGAAAGATTTATTTATTTCAAACGGTATTATAAAGAAAATAGGAACAGTAGATAGAACGGATAGAAATACTATGGTCATTTACGGTGACAATCTGACTGCCGTGCCCGGTCTTTTTGATATGCATGTGCATTTCAGAGAACCGGGGCATGTGTATAAAGAAGATATAAATAGCGGTATACAGTCAGCTGCCAATGGAGGTTTTACTGGAGTATTGTGTATGCCGAATACTTTACCGCCTGTCGATTCGCCGGAGTTACTAAAGAATTTAAAAAACAAAGTAAAAGGCTCTGTTGTTGATGTTTTCTTTACTGGTTGTGCAACCAAAAACAGAAAAGGCGGGCAAATATCAAATTTTAAGAAATTACTGAATAATGGCGCAATTGCATTTACGGATGACGGTTCATCTGTGATGAATGATGAGTTAATTAGAAAAATTCTTGTAAACACAAAAAAATTTAATACGATTTTTTTACAACATGCAGAAATTGAATTTCTTACGAAAGATGGTGTGATGAATGAAGGTAATCTGTCTAAAAAGTTGAAATTAAAAGGAATTCCCTGTAAGTCAGAGACAATTATGACTTTGAGAGACCTGCTTATTGCAAAAGATATTAAAGGATGTAATTACCATCTTCAACATATTTCCTGCGGAGATTCTATCGATATAATAAAAGCAGGAAAAAAAGATGGTTTGAATGTAACAACTGAAGTATGTCCACATCACTTTATTCTCGACGAATCTGTATGTGAATCTCTTAATAGTAATACAAAAATGAATCCGCCGCTGAGAAGTATTTCAGATGTCAAAAAAATTACAAAAGCACTAATAGATGATATAATTGACGTAATTTGCACTGACCACGCACCTCACAGCTTAGAAGAAAAATCAATGAGTTTCGAAAAAGCACCGTTTGGCATTGTAGGACTTGAAACGGCTGTAGGACTTACTTATACATATTTGTGCAGGAGAGGAATTATATCTTTTGAAAAGATTATTGAAAAGATGTCCGTAAATCCGAGAAAAATTCTGAGGCTGCCGGATATTCACATAAAGGAAGGATATAAAGCGAATTTAACTGTACTGGATATTACACAAAGGTGGACAATCAATAAGAATAAATTTAAATCAAAAAGTAAAAATACGCCTTTCAACGGTTACAAAGTTACGTGTAAACCGTTTGCGGTTATTAATAATAATAAAATTCAATTCTGTGATTTATAATGGGTAAAGTAATATCAATATGTATTCCTAAAGGGGGAGTTGGTAAAACGACAACTGCCGTGAATCTTTCAGCCTCTCTGGCTGTGGCGGAAAATAAAACACTCTTAATCGATGTTGACCCTTATGGTGCTTCTGCTGTTGCATTGGGTTTTACACCTGATAAAATTAAAGCAGGAATTTCCGAAGTATTTAATCTGACTAAGTCGATTTCTTTTGCAATTCATAAAACGGAAATGGAATATCTTGATTTTATTCCGGCAAATATTAGTTCCCTGAATCTTGAAGAAAAATTTTCTAAGTCCACGGAAAATAGAGTAATATTAAGAAACTCATTAAGAAATATAAAAAGTAATTATAAGTATATTATTATTGACTGTCCTCCGGTTTTAAGCGGAATTACTACTAATGCACTTACTGCATCAGATTCATTATTGATTCCTATTAAATGCGGTCACTTTTCTTTGGATGCACTCGATAGATTGTTTAATTATATTAGCTGGATTAAAATTAATACTAATCCCTCCTTGAAAATTGAAGGGATTGTATTTACTATGTATGAAAAATCCAAGGTTACGGAAATATCTGAAAGGGAATTAAAATTAAAATATAAAGAGTATTTATTGAATACGGTTATTCCGACTTCAAATTTATTGAATGAAGCTACATTCTACGGAAAACCTTTATGCCTTTATAAAATTAATTCAGAAGGGGCTATTTCTTATCTGAATCTTGCTCACGAGATAATGAATAATAAATAATTTTTCACTTAATACGAATTCTATGACTTTAATACCTCCGAAATATGAACCAAAGAAAATCGAAGAAAAATGGAGAAATTTCTGGGAAGAAAAACAAATTTATAAATCATCGGTAAATAAAAATAAAATAAAATATTCGGTCGTTATCCCGCCTCCAAATGTTACTGGAATTTTACATATCGGCCATATTTTAAATAATACTATACAGGATATTTATTGCAGATGGAAAAGAATGTGCGGGTATGAAGTATGCTGGGTGCCCGGAATGGACCACGCCGGAATTGCTACACAAATTATGGTGGAAAAAGAAATTGCAAAAAAAGGGAAAACTAAATATGATTACGGAAGGGATGAGTTTATAAAATTAATATGGCAATGGAAAGATAAACATGGCGGTATAATCCTGAAACAGCTCAGAATGCTCGGTGTCTCGGTTGATTGGTCTAAAGAAAGATTTACTCTTGACAAAGGGCTCTCGAAAGCAGTAAATGAAGTTTTCGTCGATTTGTATAAAAAGGGATTAATTTACAGAGGAAAAAGAATTATTAACTGGGACCCCGTTTCGCAAACTGCATTAAGCGACGATGAAATCGAATACAAAGAAATTAAAGATAAATTGTATTATATTAAATATCCTTTTAAAGATATTGATGATTTTATAACAATTGCAACTACAAGACCCGAAACTATGTTCGGAGATACTGCTGTAGCAGTAAATCCTGAAGATAAACGCTATAAGCACTATAAAAACCGTAAGGTTATACTTCCTCTCGTAAACAAGGAAATACCTGTAATTTTTGACGATTATGTTGATATGGAGTTTGGTACAGGTGCTTTGAAAATTACACCTGCACATGATGCCAATGATTTTGAAGTCGGACAAAGACATAATTTGGAAATTGTTTGTTGTCTTACAAAAGACTCAAAGATGAATGAATATGGAATGATGTTTAAAGACTACGATATTTTTAAGGCAAGAAAAATGGTAGTCAGTAAATTAAGAGAGGTCGGTTTATTGGTAAAAGAAGAAGATTATATTCATAACATTGCGATTGCACAAAAATCCGAAGGGATAATTGAACCGTATTTATCAGACCAATGGTTTGTATCGATGAAAAAACTTGCAGAACCTGCATTAAAAGTTGTTAAGGAAGGTTTAATAAAATTTTACCCCGAACGATATACGAAAGTATATTATCACTGGCTTGAAAATATTAAAGATTGGTGTATTTCCCGACAATTGTGGTGGGGGCATCAAATTCCTATCTGGTATAATATAAATACAAATGAAATTTACTGTGATACGAAACCTCCTGCTGATATTGATAACTGGATTCAGGACGTTGACGTGCTTGACACTTGGTTTTCTTCATGGCTCTGGCCCTTCAGTGTGTTTGGCTGGGAAAATTCAGATAATGATAAAACCAATGAATCCCTCAAGTATTATTACCCGACAGATTTCTTAAATACCGCAGCAGATATAATTTTTCTCTGGGTTGCAAGAATGATTATGGCAGGTCTTGAATATATGGGGAAAATTCCTTTTAAAGACGTTTATTTCCATTCTATTGTTAGAGACGGTAAAGGAAGAAAAATGTCTAAAACTCTCGGTAATTCACCTGACCCTATAGATGTGATGGATAAATATGGAACCGATGCGTTGAGATTTACGATTGTTTATCTGGCACCTCTGGGGAATGATGTTTTATTTGATGTTGATAAAACGGAAATAGGAAGAAATTTTATCACTAAACTCTGGAATGCTGGCAGATTTTTAATGTTAAATAAAGAAAAAATCTTTTCCTCACCGGATTTTGGAGCAGAGGAGTATGCATATGACTTTTCGGATAAATGGATTTTAAGCAGATTTAATTCGACATTAAAAGATATAAACGTTTATTTGAATGAATATCGTCTGAATGATTACACAAAAACTGTTTATAATTTTGTCTGGAGCGATTTCTGCGATTGGTATATTGAATTTTTAAAAATTAAAATCAGTGAACATAAAAATTCAGGGAAAAAAATAATCGATAATGCTGTCAAAATGTATGAGGATATTATTAAAATTTTACACCCGGTAATTCCTTATGCAACAGAAGAAATCTGGCATTTGATTAATGATAAAAGGTTTGAATCTTCAATATCTTTTGAAAAGTTTCCCGAACTAAATTCTTCCTTCATCGACGAGAATGTAGAACTTAAATTTGAAGAATTAAAAGAAGTTGTAACAGCCGTTCGAAATCTTAAATCGGAAAATAATATATCTTTTAAAACAAAATGTAATGTGGTGATAAAATGCAGAAACAATGAATATCTTGATATTATAAATCATTACAAAAAGTACATTTCTGTGTTGTGTAATCTTGATGATACAAAATTCGGAAAAGAAATTAAACCGGAACCTGATAATTACGTAAGCAGAATACTATCAAATTTTGAAATATATATTATACTTCCGGACGTAGCTGACTTGATTAAAATTAGGGAAAAGTATGAAAAGGAACTCGATAAACTTGAAAACTATCGTGCTTCGTTGGAAATTAAACTATCCAATAACAATTTTCTTCAAAAAGCTTCTCCGGAAGTTATCGAAAAAGAAAAATTTAAGCTGAAAGAAGTTGAAGAAAAAATGTCCAAGTTAAGACACTTAATAAGTTTATTGTAACTACTTTATGAAAATCATTTTTCTGATACTTGTGTAGTTGTTTGTCTCCAGCCTGTAAAAGTATGCTCCGGATGATAGATTTTCCGGATTAAAATTGTAAACATGTACTCCGGCTTCAAGAACTTCTTTAACAAGCGTCTTTACTTCTCTTCCGGTAATGTCATAAATCTTTAAAGATACAAGTTCTCTTTTAGGTATCGAAAATTTGATTTTAGTATGCGGATTGAAAGGATTCGGAAAATTTTGTTCAAGTAAATAATCTGAATTGTAAATTATTGAATTTTTCAGTGATGTTATAATTCCACCGGAAGTTGTTTTAAAAATATTTCCGTCATAACCCACAGCCCATCCTGTTGTATCATTTACAAAATATACCGAACGTATCCAATTAGTTGCAGTCGTAATTTGTTGAGTCCAGTTGTCCCCGCCGTCTGTAGTATATAAAATTTGTCCGTTGCTTTGTCCAATCCAGCCCTTTGTAGGTGAAATAAAAAAAACACCGAATAAAGAATTTGTAACTCCGGTTGTTTGTGAAAACCAGTTAAGTCCGCCGTTCGTTGTTTTGACAAGTGTACCTGAAGCTCCGGATGCCCATCCCGTTTGTGCATTTATGAAATATGTTGAATACAGAAAATTTGATGTGCCGCTTATAGCTGTGTCCCAGTTATTTCCTCCGTTTGTTGTTTTCATTACTCTCCCATACTGTCCGACAATCCAGCCGGTGTCCTGATTGTAAAAATGAACGGAATAAAGAATTCCTGTAGTCTGTGAACTTAACTGTATCCAGTTAATGCCTCCGTTTGTGGTTTTATATAAACTGCCTGCTGAACCGCAGGTGTAACCTGTTGAATCATCTGCAAAAAATAAAGAAAATAAATTCGCCGTTCCTGCTCCTTGCAATATCCAGTTATCACCGCCATTTGTTGTGCGTATTAAATTGCCTCCTGCACCTACTGAAATTCCGTTTATTGATGAAGTAAAAAAAACCGAGTATAAATAACCGACAATACCTGTGTATTGCGAAATCCAGTTATCACCTCCGTTTGTTGTTTTTAATATTACTCCGTTCTGCCCTGCTATCCAGCCGGTTTCAGAATTGATGAACCTGACATTCCATAAAACAGAAGATACACCGCTTACTTGTGAAAACCAACCGCTCTGTGGATTAGCTGAAAATACGAAAATAAATAAATATAATACTAAAACCGACAGGAAAAGAAAATTTTTTTGTAACATAATTTCCTCCTTGTTTAATTTTAATTGTATTCATACGAAGTAATTATATTCAGAAAGAAATTATATGTCAAGTTATTATTAAATATAAAAAATCCCGCATAGCGGGATTTTTATCTTCCTTATGTGTCCACGTTTTATTTTATGTGTTTTTTCACAAAAGATTTAATTATATCGTCTAAATTCGGTCTTCCTATTTCCTGTAAATTATAAATTACTCTTACAGCAGGTTTCTTAATTTTTATTATTCTTCTTAAATCAATAGGTGTTCCGATAATTACTATATCACACGGAACTCTGTTAATTGTCGTTTCAAGGTCTGTGATTTGTTTTTCACCGTAACCCATTGCAGGCAGTAATGTTCCTACTTCAGGATATTTTTGGAAAGTCTTCTGAATACTCTTTACTGCATAAGGTCTTGGGTCAATTAATTCTGATGCACCGAATTTCTGTGCTGCAATTACTCCGGCACCGTATTTCATTTCACCGTGTGTAAGTGTCGGTCCGTCTTCGACAACCAGTACTTTTTTACCTTTTATTAAATCATTTTCTTTTTCTTTTTCGAATGAAATAGGGGAGGCTGCTTCTATTATTGTTGCTTCTGGATTGTATTTAATTATATTTTCTCTGACTTTTATTATATTCTCCGGATAAGCGGAATCGACTTTGTTTAAAATTACAACATTTGCTATCAGAAGATTAGTTAATCCGGGATAGTATAGCAATTCGTGTCCTGGTCTATGCGGGTCTGTTACTGTAATCACAAGGTCGGGTTGATAAAAAGGTGTATCGTTGTTTCCTCCGTCCCATACAATTACATCCGCTTCTTTTTCTGCTTCTTTTATTATTGCACTATAGTCAACTCCGGAATAAATAATATTTCCTCTTGAAATGTGTGGTTCGTATTCTTCCATTTCCTCAATTGTGCATTTATGCTTTTTCAGGTCTTCTAAAACTTCGAATCTCTGTACTCTTTGATGAACTAAATTACCGTACGGCATAGGGTGTCTGATAGCTACCGGTTTTAGTTTTAATGACTGTAATATTTCTATGACTTTTCTTGAAGTCTGGCTCTTACCGGCTCCTGTTCTGATTGCAACTACTGCAATTACAGGTTTTTTTGATTTTACCATTGTTTTATTTGTCGGCAGCATTTTAAAATCTGCACCTGCTGCATTTACTTCCGCTCCTTTACTCATTACGTAATTAAAGGAAACATCGGAATAAGAAAACACAACTTCGTCAACTTTTAATTTATTGATTAGCTGTAGTAATTGTGTTTCAGGATATATTGGAATACCTTTCGGATAAAGTTTTCCGCATAATGCTGCAGGATATTTTCTGTCATCAATGTATGGTATTTGCGTTGCAGTAAAAGCAACTACTTCATATAATGAATTATCTCTGTAAAATGTATTGAAATTATGAAAATCCCTCCCGGCTGCACCCATAATTAATACTTTAATTCTTTTCATAAAATTAGATTTTGATTTTAATAAAAACTATTTCAATTTACTAATTTTAATGTTAATATTGAAGTCAGAAATTCAATAATATCAAGCATTTCGGGACTTTTTTTAAATTAATTTTATGTACAACAAAATTTAATTTTATTGACTGTTTTTTCTCTTTTTTAATTGTATAATTCTTTATAAATTTATAGACTTTTAAATAATTAATTTATTAATTAATTCATTAATTAAATGGAAAAAAATAAAATTTCCTCATTAACGATGAAGTTATTAATATCACTGATGGTAGTATTAATAATTTCAATTGGGAATGTAAGTTCCCAGACATATAATTACAAAGACAGCTGGGGACCCGCCGGCTTTAATCTTTTAAGACAGGGTATGA
>VGWA01000080.1 GCA_016873795.1 Ignavibacteria bacterium | reverse complement strand
ATTACTTAAGTGTGTTGTAATTTCATTGTTCCTTAAAAGAATATATACCACTGTGATATCTTCGTATCTATAAGTTATAATATATTTTTCTAAAAATCAATTAAAATCGGTATTGTTTTTAAAAAAATTATCGACATAATTAATTGTATAATGTTTAGCGGAATTTCGCTGCGAAAATTAATCAACAAAACCTGATTTTGTATAGCATTAATTTTTAGGTTCGTATTCAAATTTTTGAGTTTAATTTACAATTTTTTATTAAGAACTTACATTTTTTAAATGATAATAGAATAGATACAGCATATAAATATTGTGAAAATCTGGCAAAAAATCATTATGAGAATTTTCCTGTAGCCTCTTTGCTTTTTCCGGAATCTAAAAGAAAATATATTTACGCGATTTATGCATTTGCAAGAACAGCGGATGATATTGCTGATTCTGAAAAATTTACTTCTCGGGAAAAAATTGAAAAGCTTAACTTATTTGAACTGGTCTTAAATAAAAATGATATATCTCTAATTGATAATAATAACAATTATTCAAATGTTTTTACAGCGCTTTTTGACACTATTGAAAAATTTAAAATCCCAAGAGTTGAATTTTTAAATTTATTAAGCGCATTTAAACAGGATGCAGTCAAGGATAGGTATAATAATTTTAATGAATTATTACAATATTCTAAGTTTTCTGCAAATCCGATAGGACATCTTGTTCTTGTAATTTCAGGATATAAGTCCGAAGATTTATTTCGAATGTCCGATTGTATTTGTACGGGTTTGCAATTAATAAATTTCTGGCAGGATGTAAAAAAAGACCTCGAAATTAACAGAATTTATATCCCTGAAGATATAATGAGAAAATATAATTATGATGAGTATTTACTATCGAATAATGCGGAAAATGAAGATTTTATTAAAATGATGAAAGAGTTAGTTGATAAAACATATGATATTTTTAAGGGTGGGTTTGATTTGAAAAATCATCTTAATGGTAGATTAAAATATGAATTTAAAGCGATAGTTACAGCAGGAATGTATATATTGAATAATATTAAGAAACTTAATTATAAAGTTTTAACTAATGATATATCAGTCAGTAATATAAATAAACTAACAATATTACTTAAAGCAATACTTTAATATCAGTTGACGGAAATTTATCAAAATATCGATATAGATTCTAATAAAACAAATTTTCTTTATTCGGTTTTAATGCTGCCCGAAGAAAAAAAATCTGCTTTGAGAACAGTTTATTCATTTTGCAGAAAAACCGATGATATCGTAGATGATAATAAATTCTCTAAGGAAGTAAAATATGAAAATCTGCTGAATTGGAAGAATGAATTGCAAAATGCCTTTAACGGTGGTTCAAAAATTGATTTACTCAATAGTTTAAATGTTGTAGTGGAAAAATTTAAAATTCCTTATGAACCATTTTTCGATTTGATTAAAGGAATGGAACTTGACTTGAAAAAAAATCGCTATTTGAATTTTGATGAGTTATTACAATATTGTTATTATGTTGCTTCTACGGTTGGATTGATTTGTATTGAAATATTAAAATACAAGTTCGAAGAAACAAAAGAATATGCAAAAAATCTCGGAATTGCTTTGCAATTAACTAATATTTTAAGAGATATCAAAAAAGATATATCTGACGAAAGAATTTACATTCCGGTTGAGGACTTAATCAGATTTAACTATACCGAGCAAGATTTAATTCAGAATAAATTCAATGATTCATTTATTGCTTTAATGAAGTTTCAAGTTTCAAGGAATAAAACGTACTATGAAAAGGCAGAAAAGTTTCTTAATAATGAAGATAAAAAAAGGTTGTATATGGCTATGATTATACAAAAAACATATTTTAAAATTCTGGGGAAAATCGAGAAAATTAATTACAATATATTTAATAAGAAAGTTAAAGTTTCTAAATTAAGAAGAATTTTTATCGCTTTTTCCTTGTATCTTAGATATGGTTTGCTTCACTAATTTTATTTATTGATGAATAATAATATTTCTGTTTCAATCATTGGCGGCGGTCTGGCGGGTTTATCGGCAGCAGTGCATTTGATAAAAAAAGGATTTGAAGTCAGTATCTTTGAAGCAGCAAACAGGTTTGGAGGCAGGATATATACATATTTTAATGACAGTCTGGAAATGAAATTCGATAACGGAAAACATTTAATGGCAGGTTGGTATCTTGATACATTCGAGTTTCTGAAAATAATTGATTCTTACAAAAAATTGAAATTTCAGAAATATTTAAGTATGAATTTGATTGATAAAGATAACAATTGGTTCAATTTGACTTATAAAACTCTAAGATTTCCTTTTAATCCTAATTTGCATTTTTTGAAGTATAGTGCACTTAATTATAAAGATAAATCGGTCATTTTAAAGTTATTAAAATATTCAAAGTCTACAAACAATGATAATTTGGAAAATAAAAATGCTTATGAACTTCTTTTAAAATTTAATACTTCGCAAAAATCAATAGATTATTTCTGGGAAATTCTTTCTTATTCCATCTTTAATGCTAAACTGTCTGAACTGTCAGCACAATTATTTTTGAACCTTTTTCGTATTATTCTGAACAATAAGAAGTATTCTGCACTCGTTTTTCCTTCTGATTTCCTTGATGAAGTTTTTATTGCACCATCTGTCAGGTTTATAAAAGAAAATGGAGGAAAAATATTTCCAGGTTCTGCTGTAAAAAATATAGTTATCGGGAATAATAAAGTGTTAAATATCATCCTCAATAATTCGGAAAAGATACACTCTGATTATTTCATTTCTTCGGTTCCATTTAATAAGTTCGATGGTCTTTTTGATAGTAAAGATTACATAAAATATTTCGGTAATAAATTGAATTTTAAGAATTCTGCAATTGTTGTTGTTAATATAGTTTTTAATAATGAAATTAAAAATGAATTATTCGGTTTTAATGATTACGGTATGCTTGGTATGGTAGGTACAGTCGTTCAATGGATTTTTAAATATACGAATAAAAATATTCAGATTGTAATAAGTTCTGCACAAAATATCAAAGATGATAATGGAAATTCACTGATTGATTTAACTTCTGATGAAATATTCAATATGTGTTATGATGAATTAAAAAAAATATTTCCTGATTTTGCAAATAATAAAGTTTCGTTTTACAGCGTTATTAAGGAAAAGTCAGCAACTTTTCTTCCTGATGCAGATTCTTTAAAAAAACGTTTAAAACACAAGACGTTGATAGATAATTTTTTTATTGCTGGAGACTGGACAGATACTGGTATACCGGCAACAATTGAAAGTGCCGTAAAAAGCGGAAAAAAATGTGAAGATTTAATATATAATTGTAGTTTCAAAAATTGAATACTGGAAAATCAAAAATATCGCTGGGTATTTGTATAGGTGCTTCGACTATCTCTATGACAATGCTCGAAAAGCATAATGAAAAAATATCTCTTGTATTTACAAAAAATATTGTTCATAACGGCAATCCTAAGAATATTCTTGAAAATGAATTATCGTGTCTGGAACTGGAAAACACATCAGTAACAGTAACAGGACGCAAATTCAAATATTTACTTAATTCAAATATTATTCCGGAACCTAAGGCTGTGGAAAATTCTGTTAAATTTTTAAAACTCACGAATTATGCTGCGGTTGCGAGTCTTGGGGGTGAAAATTTTATGGTCTATTGCCTCGATGAATCCGGAAATATTGATAAAGTATTAACCGGAAATAAGTGTGCTTCGGGTACGGGTGAGTTTTTTCTGCAGCAAATCAGGAGAATGAATTTGAACGTTGAAGAAGCAGTTTCATTCTCGCAGGAAAAGGATTATTATAAAGTATCGGGAAGATGTAGCGTTTTTTGTAAAAGTGATTGCACTCATGCACTGAATAAAGGTATAGAAAAAAGTAAAGTGGTATCCGGACTATCAAAAATGATTGCCGATAAAACAATTGAGTTGTTATCGAAACAAAAGTCCGATAAAATCATTATAATAGGGGGTGTTTCACAAAATAAAACTGTAGTTTCGTTTATTAAGGATAAATATCCTGATATCTTTATCCCTGAACAAGCTGTGTATTTCGAATCGCTCGGCGCTGCACTCGAAAGTTTAAACTGTGATTATAAATTAGACAGGAATAATCTGTTCAAACAAAATCATAAAAATTTTACTGTTCTTGAACCGTTATTTAACGGAAAAGCAAAGGTCGTATTTAAAGAATTTTCTAAATCAACTGCGAAGGAAAACGATATATGTATACTTGGTCTCGATGTAGGTTCCACTACGACAAAAGCCGTTATTGTTAGAGTTGCTGATAACTCAATTCTTGCTTCTGTATATTTAAGAACAAACGGAAATCCTGTCAATGCTTCAGTAGAATGTTACAAAAGACTAAAAGAACAAATTCCTGTTAAAATAAATATCATCGGACTCGGAACAACCGGTTCCGGGAGACATATTGCTGCTCTCCACGCACTGACCGATGGTGTGATAAATGAAATTATTGCTCATTCGGTAGCTTCTGCTTATTTTGATAAAGAAGTCGATACAATTTTTGAAATTGGAGGACAGGATGCAAAATATACTTACCTGACAAACGGTATAGCAAGTGATTATGCAATGAACGAAGCATGTTCTGCAGGAACAGGTTCATTTCTGGAGGAATCGGCAAAGGAAACACTAAACATTGAATATTATAATATTGCTGATATAGCATTTAAATCCAAAAATCCAATAAATTTCAATGACCAGTGTGCAGCTTTTATTTCAAGTGATATAAAGAATGCAAGCCACGATGGTGCTTCACTCGAGGATATAGTCGCCGGTCTTGTTTATTCGATTTGCATGAATTATATAAACCGCGTGAAAGGAAATAGAACTGTAGGGAAAAAAGTCTTTATGCAAGGAGGTGTATGCTATAATAAAGCAATTCCTTATGCAATGTCCAATTTGATAAATAAAGAAATTATTGTTCCTCCCGAACCCGGTTTGATGGGAGCTTTTGGTGTTGCACTTGAAATTAAAAACCGTCTGAATATTCGTCTTTTAAATCAAAAAGAATTTAACCTTGATTCCTTAATTAATAGAAAAATCATTCATAAGAACGATTTTATTTGTAAAGGAGGAAAAGAAAAATGTGACCTGAAATGTAAAATTGCTTCGATTGAAATTGATGGAAAAGTTTATCCCTTCGGAGGTGCATGCAGTAAATATTACAATATTAATAAATTTGAAACTCAAAATAGTGATGATATAAACTATGTCAAACTTAGACAAAAACTTGTTTTTGAAAAATACCTGATAAAACAACAGGGAAATGGCGAAAAAGTAGGAATTTTAAAAAGTTTTCTGACAAATTCATTGTATCCTCTTTATTATAACTTCTTTGCGGGGCTCAATTTTAAGGTTTGTCTTTCGGACGGTGTTGAACAAAAAGGAATAGATAAAATAAGGTCCGCTTTCTGTTATCCGGTCGAACTTTCACACGGGATGTTTATGAACCTCCTTGAAAAGAAACCTGATTTTATTTTTATTCCTCATATAACTCAAATGAGTTACGATGATAAACATACTTATAAAAGAATCTGTGTCTTTGTACAGGGTGAATCCTATTATCTGAAATCTGCATTCGGAAAGGAATCTTTGCCCCCTATTATTAATCCGGTTATTAATTTTAACTGTGATAGAAAATTTATCGAAAAGAAATTTATTGAGATAGGTAAACAGTTTGGCAGATCATCTTCGGATTCGAAAAAGTCTTTTAATGATGCGTATGATATATATTTACAAATGATTAAAGAAATCAAAGAAATCGGAAGAAAGTTTATTGAATACATTGAAAATGAAAAAGATGAATTTGCAGTAGTCTTATTCGGAAGGTCATATAATGCATTTTCTGCTGAAGCAAATCTTAATATACCGCATAAGTTTGCTACAAAAGGAATAAAAATAATTCCTCACGACTTTATTCCTTCTGATAATTACGAGTCATTCGATAATATGTACTGGTATTCAGGTCAGCAAATTATGAAAGCAGCAAGATTTGTTAAAAAACATAATCGACTCTTCGGAGTGTATATTACTAATTTTTCCTGTGGTCCGGATTCTTTCATAATCTCCTATTTCAGAAATATTATGGGTAATAAACCTTCACTTACTCTGGAACTCGACAGCCATTCAGCAGATGTTGGTATAGAAACAAGAATTGATGCTTCACTTGATATCATTAAAAATTACAGAGAACTTTCAAAAAGTGGAATTATTACAAAATTTGAAAAGAAATACGAAGGATTACGGATATTAAACGAAAATAATCATATTACGATTTACGATAATAATAATAAAAAGTATTATATAAATTCTCCTGAAATTGAAGTTCTTATTCCATCAATGGGCAGGTTCAGCTCCGATGCATTTTCCTCGGTTTTTAAATCACTTGGTATTAATTCCCGTCCTGTAAATTTACCTACATTTCACACATTAAAGTGCGGAAAAGGACTTACTACATGTAAAGAATGTCTGCCTTTTATTCTGACTGCAGGTTCTATGGTCGAATATCTTCAAAATAATGGAAATAAAAATGTTCTCTATTTTATGCCGCACGGATACGGTCCTTGCAGGCAGGGACAGTATTATATTATGTTGAAAGAAATTATTAAAAACTCAGGTTATAAAAATGTCGGTATTCTTACGATGGACGAAGAAACATCTTTCGAGGATTTCGGATCTGACTTCTTCAGGAAAGGATGGATTGCACTCGTAATTAGTGATTTGATACATGACATCGAAAGTACTTTACTTGTACTTGCGGTAAATCGGGAAGATTCTATAAAAATTTTAGATTCGGAATGGAGAAAAATCAAATGTTACATTGAAAATTGGAATGAAGAGCAAATATATGAACAGTTAGAGAAAACAGCAGATACACTTTCTAAAATTCCGCTCAAATATAAGTTAAAAGACGCAAAAATAATTTCTCTGATAGGTGAAATATATGTCAGAAGGGAAGAGTATTCAAAAGGTGAATTAATCAATACACTCAGAAAGAATAATTTTGTTGTTAAAATAGCACCTATTACTGAATATTTGTATTACAGTAATTATCTTATCATTAACAATAAGGTATCTAATACTGGTTTAAAAGAAAAAACAAAAATTATTATCAAAGATTATTTCCAGCGGAGAATTGAGAAAAAAATAAAGAAAATTCTGTCAAAATCAGCATTGTGTACGGACGAATTAGTAAATATCGATAAGACTATGTGTTTCGGCAAAAAATATATCCCTGACGATTTAATCGGCGAAGGAATTTTAACAACAGGTTTAGCGTTACGTGAAATATTAGATGAATCCTGCGGAGTTGTATCCATAGGTCCTTTTAACTGTATGCCGAGCAGATTATCGGATTCGATTTTGAATCAGGAAATGACATTGGAAGGAAAATTATATGCAGCAGGTATTAAAAAGAACGGATATCCGGAAGATATAAAATCTCTTCCGTTCCTTTATCTGGAAACCGACGGGAATGAGTATCCTCAAATATCCCAGTCGAATCTTGAAATTTTTATGATGCAGGCAGAAAAATTACACAGTAAACTTAAAAATAATGGGCATAGATAATAAAAAACTTAAAATTGCTTATCAGCATTGCAGGTATATTACAAAACTATATGCCAAAACATTTTACTTCACATCGGTATTTCTTCCCGAACAAAAACGGAATTCTGCTTATGCGGTGTATGCATTCTGCAGGTATATAGATGACCTGATTGACAGAAGCGGGTCTCAGGAAGGTTTTCTTACGGATAAGGAAAGAATTGCAGAAGCCATCTTCATCTGGAAAAGAGATTTAAAATCAGTTTACAGCGGTGACTTTATAGATAATCCGATTATGATAGCTTTAAAGGACACTCTGTCGAAATATAAAATTCCTGAAGAACTTCCGAATGAACTAATCGAAGGTGTAGAAATGGATTTGACAAAGAAAAGATATGATAATTTCGAAGAGTTAAAGAAATATTGCTATAAAGTAGCTTCAGTCGTCGGACTTATGACGATAGAAATATTCGGATATGAAAATAAAAATGCCTTAAGTTTTGCCGTTGATATGGGTATAGCTATGCAATTAACGAACATACTGAGAGATATCAGAGAAGATGCTGAAAAGAACAGAATATATATACCGCGAGAGGATTTGATGAGATTTGATTATGATGAAGAAAACATTTTAAAGCGCAAAATAAATAGCAACTTTAAAGAGTTAATGAAATTTCAAATCGATAGGGCTAATAATTACTACGACAGGGCAGAAAAGGGGATTAGAATGATTTACAGGGATGCCCGTCTTACTGTTGGATTAATGGGAAAAAATTACAGAAAAATATTGAATGAGATTCAGTCAAGCGATTATGATGTTTACAATAAGCGGAATTTTGTACCTCTATACAAGAAAATCTTTGTAGTTCCTAATGTGTATTATAACTACTGCCTTAAATCTTCCTGAATAAATAATCAATTGAACCTTCCTTTATAGTTTTTAAATTATTTCAATTTATCCCACTAAATTAGAACTGACTTAATGGAAATTACTTGGAGATAATTATTTGACTTGACTTATACAAAGTATTTATCTACGCTAACATTAAAATGAGGTATGAAATGAAAAAATATAATTTGATATTTGGTATAGCTTTTACAGTATTAATTATATTCCTGTTAATTACAAATTCACCTTTGAAAATATCTTCAGAAACGAATAAAACAGGAAACACTGTAAAATTTATCATTTCTGGTTGTGATGATCCCCAATGTACAGGATTAGCTTGTTGTATAGACAGCGGACCTGTATTTTACCCTCCGGATAAAAATTGTACTTTTACAGTAGAAGATTGTTCTAAAGGTACACATAATATATATGCCGAATGTGGTAATAAATCAGGTGTGCAATCATATTATTGTAGTGGAACGGGTGGCATAATAGACGTTTATGTTACGGTTACTAATCCGGGACCATCGAATCCCTGCTCAGACAAAAAGTAGTAGAATATATTAAATAGTTAATTATTGATATGTTGTATAAGAAAATAATAGTTATAATATTATCATTTACAATTTTTATTTTACTGGTAAATGATTCGAGGTTACAATGGATATCAAAAAACAACGGATTAAATGGAGGTTCGATAAATTCAATAAAATATTCTAATGGCAAATTATATGCATGCACGATGTACGGAGGTGCCTATATGTCATCGAACGGGGGAAACAACTGGATGTCTATAAATAACGATATCCAAAATTATTATGTACAGGATGTTGCCATCAAGGGGGATGTGATTTTTTCAGGTTGTAACGGGCAAGGACTCAATATAAGAAATTACTTGTTTCGTTCTTCTAACGGAGGGAACAACTGGGAAGTAACACAAAACGGTTTTCCATATCCGGCTGATGCAGTCAATTCTTTGCTCTTTTTCGGGAATTATGTTTTTGCCGGAGCAAATTCTGGAATATATAGAACAAACAACGATAAAAACAATATATGGAGTAGAGTTGGTGCACCCGAGAAATTTGTATATACAATAATTATTCATGGGAACGTAATATTCGCCGGCACTAATAGTTATGTTTATCGTTCTCTCGATTCAGGAAATACCTGGCAGCATATTGTTAGCGGAATAGGAAATAATTTTGTTGTTTCCTTGTGTTCAAAAGATAATAAAATATTTGCAGGAACTAACGACGGAATTTATGTTTCCACAAATAACGGTGAGAATTGGTCGGGAGTAAACAATGGACTAACAAATAAAGTTATATTGTCTTTTGAAACTTATAATAATATTTTGTTTGCTGGTGGTCAAGGACTTTTTAAATCGACCGATGATGGTTTAAATTGGATAAAGATAAATAGTTTGTTTGAGAGCGATGTATTTTCTTTATGTTATGACGGTGCCAATCTTTTCGCAGGTTTAGCATTTTTAAATGGCGGAGTGTATAAAAGTACAAATGACGGATTGGATTTTGAGAAATCCGATTACGGATTAAATGCTATTGATATATGGGGATTGACAAGTATTGATAATTATATCTTTGCTGCTTCGGACGGTTATGGGGTTCTTATGTCTTCGGATTTTG
>VGWA01000079.1 GCA_016873795.1 Ignavibacteria bacterium | reverse complement strand
TTATTAATTTTTAATTTTTAATTGTTCTTTCTTCTCCGTTCCTCAGTGTTCTCCGTGTTATTATTTTATATTTACTTTTTACTATTTATTATTTGCTATTTACCCCTATAATTTATCATTTATAATTTATAATTTATCATTGTTTCTTCTCCGTTCCTCAGTGTTCTCCGTGTTATTATTAATTATTAATTTTTAATTATTAATTGTATCGTGCCCCGTGAAGGATTCGAACCTCCAAATGCAGATCCGTAGTCTGCCGGTTTATCCATTAGCCTAACGGGGCGCTGAATAATAATAATGTAAAATTAATTATTGTATCTTACAAATATAAAAATAGAGAAAATAATGTGGGGTTTCAATTCAGATTAACGGGATTCGAGCTTAATTGTCACTTCTAATTCCTGTCCTTCACGATTTATTGTCATAGGTACTTCTTCGCCTGATTTTAGTTCGCTCAACACTGACGTATAATCATATATATTTTTTATGTCTTTTCCCGCAAATTTAATTATCAGGTCTCCGCCCTTTAAACCCGCTTTTTCAGCCGGACTTCCGCTTCTTACACCCGAAATTTTGAAGCCCCCATCTCCGGAATATGAAAAGTCAGGTATTGTACCTACGGATACTTTAAATGAAGTCGTTTGTCTGTTTTGTTTATTGTCTGAATTTACGGCAAAATCCGGTTTCTGTTCCGCTCTGTCTGTTTTTATTAAAATATCGTAGACAAAATTCAGAATTCTTTCCTGACTCTTTGTGTTGATTTTGTCGTAATCATCAGACGGCATATGATAATCATCGTGTATCCCTGTGAAGAAAAATAATACGGGTATGTCTTTTAATGTAAATGAAGTATGGTCTGAACCGCCTATACCGTCAGGTATGGATGTTATTTTAAAATCATATTTTTTGTTGACTTCCTTTATTAAATCATCCCAGATTGATGATGTACCTGTCCCGTTTATTACAAGTGAGTTGTTCTCAAGCCTTCCTATCATATCGAGATTAATCATTGCGACGATATTATAGTGCCTGAAAATATCCGATTCGGTAAAATATTTTGAACCGAGTAAACCTCTTTCTTCCGCCCCGAAACAGGCAAATATATAGCTCCTTCTCAGATTCGGTTTATCTGCAGAAAGTTTTTGTGCAAGTTCGAGAACTCCCGTCACACCGGATGCGTTATCGTCTGCACCGTTGTGTATCATCTTTGTTTTTCCTGATTGTCTGCTTGCGTAATCTCCGTATCCGATATGGTCATAATGTGCGCCTATCACTATAATTTCATTTTTTAAAATCGAGTCGCTTCCTTCGAGATATCCGATTATGTTTGCAGTATTGACTTTTTGCTTCTTGATTTTAATGTCAAAAAACTGAATGTATGCACTGTCGCCGATTGGTTCTAAACCGTATAACTCATATTCATTCGAAATATATGCTCTCGATAGATAATCTCCGTCCGTTCCCGGTTCGCGTCCTTCGAGTTCGTCGGAGGCAAGATATTTAATGTGATGATATATTTCATTATCGGTAATTTCCGGGTTTCTGAAAAAAGAAAGAGAATCTGAAAAATTTATGTAGTTGCTTCCTGAATTGAAACCGGAAGTTAAAATACCGGTAAAAAGAAGTATTAATACCGGTAATATATGTCTGTATTTCATTTTATTCTAATTTAATTCATTTATTTATTATACGAAGATATTTTAAAAATGTTCATATTTAATTGTGATATTTAAGTTCCGAGCCGAATAGGCTGTGCGGTATTAAAAAGATTAAAAGAGTAAAAATTGAAATAAGCAGTATCAATAGACCGGGTTTTTTTGACCTTTTAGAGTGAACTAATGCGGCAATCCAGATTACAAGAGCAATAGCGGTTTTGTTGTCGGTTAAATCGGTACCGAACGGAAAACCCGACCACAAAGTGCCGAATGCATAGTACTGGACCGGAGATCCGAATACAAAACCGCCGGCAAACATGAAAATCAGAGTTAGTAATGAAAATTTTTTGTAATCGGGATTGCTTTTGTTGAAGTATTCAAGACCGGTTCTCGCAGCCATCAGTAAAGCGATAAAGATTGTAATGATATGCGGAATTAAAAATATGTCCGGAACATTTCCTTTGAATCTGATTATAACCTTTTCTTCCGGGATTATTACTGACTGATTGTTTTTTTGAAGTGCGACGAAGTATTCGAGTTTTCCTGCGGGGGGTTGTAACGGAAGAACAGCGGATAAATTACCGTTGCTGAATTTCATCTGAACGATTGAATCCCTGTCATGTGTTTTGTGCCTTTTCCAGACAAGGAATCCTGAAATATCTTCGTCAATTGTACTGATACTGACTATTACGTCTTTATCACTGCTGCGGCTGAATTTGTAATTAATTTCTTTGTTGTCGATAGTTGTTTTTCCCGAAACGGGGTAAGTCGGACCCGTAACACGCTGGTAAATAACTATTATTACCGTGATTATTATCGCTATTATCCAGAATGTGACAGTTCTTTTCATATAACAAATTAAATAATTATAAACAAAAAATTTATATAAAAATTTATTCCACAGAATAATTAAATAATATTTTATATATTAAGGTATATTAATCAGATATGAGAATTATAATAACAGGCGGCAGCGGTTTAATGGGACAGTATTTAAATATACGGCTTTCGGAAAAAAATGAAATCCTGTCGTTGTATAATAAAAATACCGGTAATTGTGAAGGTTATTCATCCCGCAAAGTTGATATAAATGATTATAAAAAACTGAAAGAAATATTCGGGTCTTTCAAACCGGATGCAGTGATTCATACTGCTTCGGTATCAAGACCCGAACTGTGTGATGAGCTGCCTTTTGATAAAGTGTTTGATACTAATGTAAATTCAACTTTAAAAATTGCGGAGTTGTGTAATTATTATGAAACAAAACTGATTTTTACATCAACAGACCTTGTGTATGACGGATATCAGAAAGTATTGATTAAAGAAGATGAAGGAATTTTAAATCCTGTTTCTTTATATGCATATACAAAACTTACGGGAGAAAATATTATAAAAGAAATTTCACATAATTATATAATATTAAGAGTATCTCTGTTGTATGGTTTATCATTGAATAATGCTGTGAATAATTTCGATATTATGCTGAAGAATTTCAGAAACGGAAAAGTCAGCCGTTTGTTCTTTGACCAGTACCGCACACCTTTGTCTTTGATTGATGTGGCAAGGTTAATAGAACAAATCTGTATTTCGGAGATTAAAAATGAAGTATTGAATTTCGGTGGGAAACAGCGAGTTTCGAGAGCGGATCTGGGTGAGATATTATGCAGAGCGGGTGGATACGACAGCAGCCTGATCGAAAAAATCTCTATGAACGATATTCCGGGAATTCAAAAAGTCCCCGATGTGTCAATGAATACCTCGAGATTGAACTCTTATGGACTGTATCAGAAATCAATAGAAGAATCTATAACCGAAATCCTGAAATCAACTGTCTGAACCAAACTAATGGAATTATATTTAATCGGTGTAATCCGGGTACTGCTTCTTTGTTTTATTCTCCTCTAATCAGCCAAACGAATATTCAACTAATCATCTTATCAGCACCATCTTTTTTGTATCCGAGAATCTGCTTGTCTGAAGTCTGTACAGATAAAATCCGCTCGATAAATTCGTACCGTCGAAACTGACATTATATGTTCCAGGATTCAAACGTTCGTCTACGAGTATTTTAATTTCCTGTCCGAGACTGTTGTATACACTTAACTTTACATTTTCAGTTTCGAGTATCTGAAATTTTATGTTTGTTGTCGGATTAAAAGGATTTGGATAGTTCTGATGTAGTTTGTAGGATTCAGGTATTGTGTTGTTATAATTAACTATACCCGTGAGTGTTCCGTTTAATTCCCAGATACCTCTGCCGTGCGTTCCGATTCTGATTTTTTGAGTTGCATAATGAAAATCGAGATGTATTGCAACCGTATTCGGTAATCCGTCCGCAAGTTCTATCCATGTCTGACCGTAATTATTTGTCATAAAAACTCCTACATCAAGACCAACAAGATAAATACTCGTGGAGTAACCGGGGTAATAAATCAACCCGTCTTGTGCAGGTGAATCCGGTAAGTTGCCCGAAATATTTTCCCAGTTCGTTCCGCCGTTTGTAGTTCTGTAAATATGTCCTGCTCCGAATCCTGAGTATGTCAGTATAGCTATTTCCGGTTCTTCGGGATGAATATTTACGCTTGTAATAGTTCTGCTTGGAAGAGTAGTATTGTAGATATAAGAAAAATTGTAACCTCTGTCTGTAGATTTATATAAACTGCTGCCGACGGTAGCATACATAATATTCGGGTCGGATTTTGATATTGCAAGTTCCCTTATTGTTCCGCTTGTGCCGCTTGAAATCGCTAACCAGTTTGCAGCATTATTCGTAGTTTTAAAAACCTGCTGACGTGCTGTATAAAATATACCCGCACTGTCCGGATGACATATTAACGGTCCTACCCAGGCACCCGTACCGCTTAAGCCGCTTGCCGCACTGCCCCAGTTTAATCCCTGATTGGTTGACCTGAATACTCCGTTATTTTGTGTTTCTCCGAGTATATACTGCGGATTTTTAATGTGAAAACATACTTCTCCTCCGTCACCGCTGTATACTGCCGTATAATTAATTGAACCGGTTGTTCTTTGAGTTCCGTTGTCCTGCGTTCCGCCTATTATGTGTGATGGATTGGACGGGTCTGCCGCTATCCTGTAAAACTGGGTTAAAGTCAGTGATGAATTTCGGTTGCTCCATGTGTCGCCTCTGTTTGTAGAATACCAGATTCCGCCGTCATTAACCGCTATTAAAGTTGCCGATTCAAATGGATGAAAATCCATATTGTGCTGGTCAACATGTACAGTGGAACCGCTTATATTTGTGAATGCATCGCCGTTTGTCGTTCTGTATATGTTTATTAATCCTACATAAGCAAAATCGGGATTGTAAGGACTTACATGCATGTAAAAATCGTACCATGCCTGACTTGTTCCGCTGAATGTGTTTACTAATTCAGTAAAATTGTAACCGCTGTTTGTCGATTTATAAACCTTTACTACATTGCCTGAACTTGTATATGTCGAAGCATAAAGTACATTCGGATAACTTTTGCAAATTGCAATATGATTTCTTGTACCGAGTGTTATTCCTGAAGATACTGTTGTAAATGAACTTCCTCCGTTTGTCGAAATTCTGTACTGTGAGCCAGAACCTATTATGTAAACCGTAATTCCGTCCGGAGAAAATATTACATCATCGCATCTCCCGCTGACAGCCTGACTCCATGATTCACCCGCATCCGTGCTTTTATATAATCCGCTGTTTCCGAGTGCAGCCAGTAGAAAATTCGGATTTCCGGGTTTTATTACGAGTCTGGAAAAATATGTCAGGTCGGGCAGTCCTGTCTTGTAACTTGTCCATGTCTCACCGGCGTCGGTCGATTTAAGCAGCCCTCTGCCGTAATATGATGCACCGCTGTATGTGGCTTCGCCTGTACCGTAATATACTGTGTTTGTATTTGTCGGGTCGATAGCAAGAGCACCTGATGACAGTGAAACTTCAAAATCGGTTTTGGGTACCCATGAGTAACCTCCGTCGGTTGATTTCCAGACACCTCCGAAAGCCGCTCCGATATATATTATATTTGGATTAACCGGGTCAAATTTTACCGTCGTGATTCTCGAACAAATATTTCCGTAATTGAAATAATAACCGGGAGTGGGACCGAGACTTACCCAATTATTTGAATTCATAAAATATCCCTGTGAGTTCTTTAATTCAAGTTTCTGTTTGTGGGCTTTTTCGTAAACACCCGCCGGAATGAAATTATAGGGGAACATTCGTTGTTCGTAAAACCATCTTTCACGGTTGAATGCGTTTCGCGTTTTTGTGTAATCATCGGCTTTATCATAAGGATTGTCCGGTATGTATAAATCCTGAGAAAATAAAATAACCGGAAAAGTTATTATGAATATAAATAAAATTATTTTTTTCATGATTTTTTATTTTTATTTATTATAATACTATCAAATGTTTAAATATTCAATGTAAATTATTTTACAATTAAGAAGATTTGAAATCGTAGTAATAAAGATTGTAAATTACTGTAATATGACCGGGAAGAAGAAAATTGCCGTAAAATTGTTACCTTTGCTGTAGTTACTGAGTCTCCAGCAGAAATCAACCCTGACTAAATCAAAAATTTTGTCTATTCCGAATCCGATTTCCGCATACAGACCGTCTGTTTGTTTGATTGCGTTATAAGGTGATGCATTGAAATTTTTTTCCGATAAGAAACTTCTTCCAAGCGATATAAAACCGATAAGATTTAAATTATTCAATAAAGTAATATCCCAGGGAAAAAATTTTCCGAAATTGTTCTCGATGTTGAAATAAAATATTTTATTCCCTACAAATTCCAGATAATTCATTGATTTGAATCTTAATGGACCTATGTAAGCGTCTATAGCCGAGGGTAAGTAAAGTAATTCCTGCAGCGGAACATCACCTGTAAGTTCATGATAAATTCCCCTGTATGTAAAGTTTATGAACCGGTTAATTTTATTCTGACCTCTCAGTTCAATCAGATAATCCCTGATTTCGAAATTACTTTGCAGGTATTTCTTTCCTGAATAACCGTATACAAATTTAATTTTTGGGAAACTTGTTTCGCTGAATTTTGAAATATCTCCGTTGCCCCAATCGATGAATTTATATTTATTGACGTCAATGTCGAATCCGAAACCGATTTTTCTGTTGAATCCGTCTACTATCGGAGGATTATATGTGTATGTAACTTCCTTTCTGAAAAAAGAGTAATCTGTGTTTGTATATGCCGTCTTCTGTTTTTCCTGCAGATAATTGATAGAAAATGTTATCTCTGTAATCGGACTGTATTCTGCCTTTAAGTTGTATCCGGTCGCATAATACATATTTGAAATTGATTGCTTGAAAAACAAACAGTAAACCGTATTGTTGAAATTGTAAGCCCCGCTCCACGGATAATAAAGCAGATTTAATCTGTCATAAAACGCTGCCGATATTGACAAATTATTCATTCTCAGAAATCTGCCGTTTAATTTAAGTTCGTATTTGCTTTTTTTATCCGAAAAACCGTACCCGAACAGCCCGAATATGTTGTATTTGCTTTTGTCTGAAATATATGAAAGATTAAGTTCAGTGTAATGACCTTCGATTTTGTTGAAATGGTATAAATCAAGATTGTTAATGGAAAAATTCTTTCCGATTCTTGTGGATAATCCGAATGAAACCTCGCTTTCTCTTTCTCTCTTTCTTTTCTCTAATTTAAGAATCGCTTTTTTCTCTTCCGATGATTCCCTGAAAGGGGAATACTGCCTCCAGAACGATGAGTCTTTTTCGCTGCCCGGTAATACATTTACTATAAAATCATTGAATACTTCCGGCGGAGCTTTTTCGTCTAAATTGTAATTGGAAATGATTGTAAATGCCTCTCCTTCAAATTTCAATATTCCCAGAAGACTTCCCGATGCTGCAATTTCCAGATCCGTAGGCATCCAGAATTTGTAATCATTTTTATCTTTATATATTTTAAATTTCTGTACAAAGTTGAGTTTGTTTATATATTCCGGATTAGCTGCTTTGTTCGTGCTTAAATCTGTTTTAATGAGTGCGAAAATACTGTCTATTATGTAAATTTTACCGTTAAAACCGGGAAAGATTCTTGAATTGTTCTCTACGTTTATTTTGTAGACGATTGTACTGTCTATTGAAGTTGTACCGATTAATTTATAATCGTACTTGTCAAATGCATCATCGGATAACGGACCGGGAATTTTTTCGTTTCCTATTACTATCCGTTCATCGTAAAAATTTACTATCAAAGGTAATGCAATACCTCTTGAAATGTTTGCAGTCTCGCGCTTTGACTTTACTATGAATTTTTCAGTGTCCGGCTTTTTAAAATATCCTATGGTTTCAGACTCGAGTACTCCCAGTATTTTTAAACCTCCCGTTGTATCGGATTCGTCTTTGTTGCCTAAAAGTGCACTTTGAGATGTCCTTATTATAAATTTCGAAAAAGCATTGTAATTATATTCCTTTAGGTTTTCCTTGAACTTCTTCTTATATTGTATGGCTTTCGTTATTATTTCATAAGCGGGGTCTTCGGCTTCGACTCTTATTTCTTCTGTAAAAATTTCAGAAGGAAGTAAGTAAATGTTCCTTTCTATGTCTTTGTCTTCTACATATACGCTTGCCGTATCGGAGAAATATCCGATGTGTGAAACGGATAAATTATAAAATCCCTTTTTTATGTTTAAAATGTAATCGCCGTTTTTATCCGAAGTTGTTCCGAAATTACTGTCAAGTATGGCTATGTTAACGTAACTTATTGCCTGATTTGTTTTTAAATCATAAATTTTACCGTATATCTTGTGCGTCTGATTGTAAGCATACGTTGAAAATATATTTAACAACAGAAAAAGAATGAATATTTTTATTATTAATTTCATTTGTAGATAATTACAAGTTTTTTATCCTCAATTTTATAAACTTTGTCAAATCTGTAACTGATTATCTCTGTTTTTATGCTTTTTACTTTTTGTCTTAATTTTTTTATCTCGTCTTTTATATCGCCTCCTTTAATACATAGCATTTTACCGTTTGGTTTTAAAAAATTATTTCCCCAGTTGTATAGTCTGTCGAGAGCTGCAACCGACTTGGAGATTACAAAATCATAATTATTTTTGAATTTTACTTTTTTCGAAATATCCTCTGCCCTTCCGCAAATTATTTCTGTATTTTTTAAATTGAGTTTCGATACTATGTCTGATACAACATTTATTTTTTTCGTTATGGAATCAAGCAGTAATAAATAAATATTTTCGTTCAGTATTTTCAGAGGTATGCCCGGAAATCCTCCTCCCGTACCGACGTCGACTATTTTCGATTTATCCGGTATCCTGTAACTGCTTATAAAAAAAACCGAATTCAGTATCTGATTTTCGATTGATGCTAATTGCCGTGAAACAAGGTTTATTTCTTTATTCCGCTCGAGAATTAACTTTTCATAAAATAAAAATTTATCTGAATAGATTGCCGGGTTTAAATTCAGTTCGTCTTTGATAAATTTTTCAAGGAGTTTCATTGAATAAATAAAAAGAGTTATCTTTTTATAAGATAACTCTTTAATGATAAAATAAATTAAATGAATAACGGGGCTAATACTAAAGTAACTGTGGAAAGCAGTTTAATTAATACGTGCAGAGAAGGTCCGGCAGTGTCCTTAAATGGGTCTCCTACTGTGTCTCCGACGACTCCAGCTTTATGTCTGTCAGAACCCTTTCCTGTGTTCTTGGCAGGATTACTCGGTTCGAGTTCGATGAATTTTTTTGCGTTATCCCATGCACCGCCTGAATTATTAAGGAATAAGGCAGCAATAACTCCTACTATTGTACCGATAAGCAGCATTGCTGCTACGACTTCGGCACCTGAGGCTGAAGAAATTTTTGCATCGTATAGATATTTGAAAATCACTCCGACTACAACAGGCATCAGTACTACAAGCAGTCCGGGTTTTACCATTTCCCTTAAGGCTGATTTTGTAACTATATCAACGCATTCTCCGTAATTCGGCTTTTCCGTTCCTTCGAGTATACCGGGTTTTTCTCTGAACTGTTTTCTTACATTTTCTATAATCGCCTGTGCGGCTCTCCCCACGGCTTTAATTGCCCATGCAGAAAACAGGAAAACCATCATTGCACCCATTAAAGCACCGATGAATACCGGCGGATTCGAAACATCGACACTTAATAATTTAAAATTTTTCAAATGTCCGTAGTGCTCGACTTCAACAATAAATGCCTGAAATAAAAGAAAAGCTGCAAGTGCTGCACTGCCGACCGCATATCCTTTGGTCAGTGCTTTGGTTGTATTGCCTACTGCATCGAGTCTGTCTGTCTTTTTTCGTATCTCTTCGGGCTGCTGAGACATCTCTACTATCCCGCCTGCATTGTCTGTAATTGGTCCGAATGTGTCCATGGCAAGTACGTACGCGGCAGGTCCGAGCATACCCATTGTTGCAACGGCAGTTGCAAAGAATCCTGCGTTATCTAAACCGCTCGAAATACCAAGTGCGTAAGATGAAAAAATTGCAGCTGCAATTACAAGCGAAGGATATGCTACGCATTCAAAACCGACTGCAACTCCAGAAATTATATTTGTTGCCGGACCGGTTTTTGATGCTTCTGCAATGGATTTTACGGGAGAATATTTATATTCGGTGTAATACTGCGTTATCCATAAAAACAGAACCGATGTTATAATTCCGATTATCCCGCATAGGAAAAAATGCCACCATGCAGCTGGTGCCTTTGCCGCTACTTCACCTACTCCGAAAGTCCAGTAAGTTGCTACACCGAATCCTATCATTGCCAGTATTGCAGTTACGTAATATCCTCTGTTTAGAGCGTTCATCGGGTCTTCGGTTTCTTTTGCCCTGACTACCATAACTCCGATAATCGAAGATATCAGACCGAATGCTCTTGCTACCATAGGGAATAGTATAATAGCAAGCAGCACTTCGGGCATGTCTTTTAACAATCCTGTTGCAACATTTGCTTTATACAACATTGCCGCCAGTATCATGGCTCCGATGTTTTCCGCTGCCGTTGATTCAAATAAATCCGCTCCTCTTCCGGCACAGTCGCCTACGTTATCTCCCACTAAATCCGCA
>VGWA01000078.1 GCA_016873795.1 Ignavibacteria bacterium | reverse complement strand
TTTTAATTTATTAAGTAATCCTATTCCCCTGCCTTCCTGCCTCATATATAGCAACACACCGTTACCTTCCTTTTCAATTTTTTTCATCGATTGAATCAGCTGGTCTCTGCAATCGCATCTGAGAGAGCCGAAAATATCGCCTGTCAGACATTCGCTGTGCACTCTTACGAGTGTCGGTTTATTCGGATTAATTTTTCCTTTAATCAGTGCGAGATGTTCTTTATTATCAAGAACAGATTTATAGAGACAGATGTTAAAATTTCCGAATCTGCTCGGCAGGTTTGCATCCACTTTTTTTTCAACCAGTATATCGGATTTAAGCCGGTAATGAATAAGGTCTTTAATCGTAATTATTTTCAATCCATATTTATCCGCAAGTCTGAACAGTTCGGGGAGTCTTGCCATTTCTCCGTTTTCTTTCATAATTTCGCAAAGCACTCCGGCGGGATACATTCCTGCAAGTTTAGCAAGGTCAACGCTTGCTTCCGTGTGTCCGGCTCTTCTTAAAACGCCGCCGGAGACTGATTTAAGAGGAAAAATATGTCCCGGTATTGCAAGGTCTTCGGGTTTTGTAGATTTGTCGACCAGTGAATGGATTGTTTTATCCCTGTCAAATGCAGAAATTCCGGTCGTCGTTCCGTGCCTGTAATCAACACTTTCAGTAAATGCCGTTTCGTGCAAAGCGGTATTAATATTTGTCATCATATTAATATTCAACTCTTTCAGTCTGCGCTCTTCGAGCGGAACGCATATAAGTCCTCTTGCATATTTTACGAGAAAATTCACAAGTTCCGGTGTGGATTTCTCCGCCGAGTATATCATATCGCCTTCGTTTTCCCTGTCTTCGTCATCGACTACAATAATTACTTTTCCTTTCCGGAAATCTTTGACGGCAGATTCAATCGAATTAAACTTAAAATTTTCTTTTGATTTCACATTCATATCTGAAATAATATAAAAAAAAAATTGCAAGTTCAATTAAATTTAACTTGCAATTTAACGGAACAAAAATTATTTGGATGCAAGTCTGTCCGTTATGCCTACAATTTCGGTTACGGCACTTCGGAGCATTTTTATTTTTACATTCTCGGCAACTTTCAGCAGGATTTCCTTATCTTCAATTCCTTCCACAGTCCCGATAATTCCGCTTGCTGTTACTACTTTATCTCCTTTTCTGATTGATTCAAGCAGTCTTTGTCTTTCTTTTTGTCTTTTTTGCTGCGGGCGGAGAATTAAAAAATAAAAGACCACTATAATCAACAGAAAAGGCAGCATGGAACCGAGCATCGATTCCCATCCACCGCCCTGTCCTCCTGTTCCGGGACATGCCTGTAAAAATATCAGGTTATAAACGTTTAAAAGCAATTATCTATCCTCCTTGTTAATTATTATTTTTGTTATTAATACTTTAATCTGTTTGTTCTTCGCTGTTTTTAATAGTGTTGTATTTTTCCGTAAAATTCTTTTTAAATTCGGGAAATCTTTTCTCTTTAATCGATGTTCTTATATCTTCCATCAATTTTAAATAAAATCCTAAATTATGAATAGTCGCAAGCTGTTGTCCGAGTATTTCGTTTGCAATGAACAGGTGTCTTAAATAAGCCAGACTGTAATTATCGGAAGTATACGTACTGCATTCTTCATCGGGTGAATTAAATTCATTTTTATATTTTGCGGCTCGGAGATTTATTTCGCCATACGTAGTGTACAATCTGCCGTGTCTTGCATTTCTTGTCGGCAGTACACAGTCAAACATATCTACTCCTCTTTCCACACATTCCAGAATATCCGCTGGAGTTCCAACTCCCATCAGATATCTCGGCTTTTTCCATTCAAGCAAATCCGTCGAGAAATCCGTTATTTCATACATCAGTTCCTTTTCCTCTCCTACAGCAAGTCCTCCAATTGCGTTGCCGTCAAAGTCATACCGCTGCAGTTCTTCAATGCATTTCTTTCTCAAATCCTTAAATACACTTCCCTGCGAAATGGAAAAGATCAGTTGTGAATAATCATAAAGTTCTTCCTTACTGTTAAAATGCTCAAAACATTTTCTTTCCCAATCGAGTGTTCGTTTTACCGATTTTTCCGCATCGGATTTTTCGACCGGATACGGTATGCATTCATCTAGGCACATAATGATATCGCTTCCGATGATTCTCTGGATATCCACGACTTTTTCGGGAGTAAACATATGCAGAGAGCCGTCTATATGGGAACTGAATTCCACTCCTTCATCCGAAACTTTACGGAGCGGAGCAAGACTGAAAATCTGGAAACCTCCGCTGTCCGTCAGGATTGCATTATTCCAGAACATAAATTTATGAAGGCCTCCGGCAGCTTGCAGAATATCAAGACCAGGTCTTAGATACAGATGATATGTATTTCCGAGAATGATTGAAGCTTTCATTACTTCCAGATCTTTTTGCAGAATAGCTTTAACGTTTCCCGAAGTCCCTACCGGCATAAACACCGGAGTTTCGAAAGTCAGGTGTGCAGTTTTCAGCCAGCCGTTACGCGCTTTTGTCTTATCGCAATTACAAAGAACTCTGAAATTCATCGCACCTGTTCCCATTCTTTTGACATGGATTTTCCGGACAGAAGTATCGAGAATGAGTTTAGTGCCCAGTCCATAAATACCCTTAAATAACCTACTTTCCGGTATCTTCTCGGGGATTCATATACACAATACTTATTGTTAAAATATATTTTCCCGTATTTTTTTAATCTTCTGTACAAGTCAAAATCTTCTCCTGCTACTATTTTTTCATTATAACCTGATACTTTAAAGTAAACATCTCTTTTAATAATCTGACATTCTCCTCTTCCCATTCCCATTACTAATTTATTCAACATTCTTACGTAATTATTATAGATAAAGTGAAACAATCTGTCGACTGTTTTTCTTTCTTCCGGAAATACTTTAATAGGATATGCGATTGCTGCATATCCGTCCGATTCGAGTATTTCTTTTGCATTCAGGATGAAATTTTTTAAATCCGGAATTAAAGTATCAGCATTCAGAAACACCAGAATATCGCCGTTTGAATTTTCCGCTCCGCGGTTTCTTCCTTCGGAAATATTCTGTCTTTTAATATCATTATGTAAAATCAATTTATCGGTACAGCCGTTGATTGACTCCACAGTCGAATCAGAACTTCCTCCGTCGCTCACAATAATTTCAAGGTCAAGTTCCTTTTTCAACTTTTCGTCGAACTGATTCAGCATCTGTCCGATTAATTTCTCTTCGTTTAAAGTGGGGATTATGATACTAATCAAACTAATAAAAAGAAATTAAATTGATATAATTAAATTTTGTATCCCTTCTTTGCAAGTGTTCTCATTGCTTCGGTGGATATTTTCATTGTTACCCATCTTTTCTTGGATACATCCCAGATTCTTTTCTTTTGTAAATTAGGATGTTGTTTTCTTTTCGTTCTGTTATTTGCGTGAGATACTTTGTTTCCCGTCATAGATTTTTTCCCAGTAATTGCGCAGACTCTTGACATAGCTTACTCCTTTCTTTTTATCCTTTTATCGGTTTAAAAGTCGATTCATAAACTCTCATATTCTTTTCTGTAAACTTATATGAACCCTTCGGTGTTTTTTCCGATTTAATCATTTTAATATCGAGTATCCTTGTTTCCTTCCCGGTATCGGGACAGGTCACAATTTTATCCGCTCTTCTTGCGAGTTTAGCCGCTTTTTCCGCAAATGTTTGTACTTTCGCCATTTTCTTATATTTTAATTATTATTCGAAATTAGTTTATAATCTTTCAGCATTTCTTTAATTTTGTCGTTAATTCTGCTTTTTACCATTTCTTCCGCCCTTAATATCATATTTTTTATTGCAAGCGGAGAAGATTTCCCGTGTCCGATAATAGCAACACCGTTTATTCCCAACAGCGGAACACCGCCGTAATGTTCATACGATAAATCGTACAGAATATTTTTCACTGTGCCTGAAATCATTCCCATCCATAATTTTTTGAAGAATCCCTGAGAAGCATATTTTTTAAATTTCACTTTAAGATATTCTATTATGCTTTCTGCAAACTTCAGCACAATGTTACCTACAAATCCGTCGCAGACAACAACATCCACTTTATTCGTCAGGACATCTCCTCCTTCGATGTTTCCAACAAAATTCAAGCCGGAATTTTCCAGTAATTTATATGCTTCGAAAGTCAGTTCGTTTCCTTTACTTTTCTCTTCTCCTATACTCAATAATCCTACTTTCGGATTATTTATTCCCAGCATATTACTCATAAACAAACTTCCCATTACGGCAAACTCAAGTAAGTGCTTTGGTTTACAGTCTGTCGATGCACCGGCATCGAACATCATAACTTCTCTTCTCTGTCCGGGAAATATATTGCCGATTGTAGGTCTGTCTATTCCTTCTATTCTTCCCAGTCTAAGCAATGAATTTGCAAGAACCGCTCCCGTATTTCCCGCACTGACAAATCCGTCGGATTTTTTTTCCTTCTGAAGTCTGACGGCTACGGCAAGCGATGAATTCGGTTTTGTCTTATATGTTTCGGAAGGAACATCGCTCATAGTAATAACCTCATCCGCATTTTCTATATTAAGATTATCGAGATGAATACCTTCCTTGTTCAGAAGCTCCTTTATTACTTTTTCTTTCCCGACAAGAGTAACAGCTATAGATTCTTTGAGAGCTTTAGCCGCCATAGCTGCACCTAAAATCTGATTGTCCGGTGCGTAATCGCCTCCCATTGCATCAACGGCTATCCGTATTTTATTACTGCTGTTTTTCAAAAGTGAAAATTACTTTTTGGATTTTTTAGGAATAATAACGCTTTTTTTGTAGTAAAAACCGCAAGCAGGACATACCTTATGTGTCATTTTCATCTCACCGCAGTTTGAACATGCAACCAGCGAAGGCATTGCTGCTTTATAATGTGTTCTTCTTTTTCGGCCTCTTGCTTTTGAGTGTCTTCGTTTTGGATTTGGCATAAATTGATTGTTAAATGTTTAAATTCTTATTTCACTTCGTATTTTCCGGTTAATAATTCTTCAATATTTTTCTGACAGTATACACATTTGCCGTCTTTTTCTTCAGGTACTTTCCTCATCGGTACGGAAAGTAAAATATAATCCCTGATATCATCAGTCAAATCTACAAAATGCGAATGAGGAGAAAGGAACCTGAAATTTTCTTCGGTTTCCTCATTCAGCTTTTTATATCTTAAATCGTGTTTGAAAATTAAATTGAATTTATTGTCGAAATCAAACTCATAGTTATCCAGACATCTGTCGCATTGCGTTATTATTCTCCCGTTTATACTTATAGTAAAAATTAACTCGCTTCCGGACTTAATTAAATCAATTATAATTTTTAAATCATCGCACAGACTGTAAGGCGTAACATCGTAATTATCTCTGCATTCAGTAAAGACATAATGATGAGAACCTTCCGACAAATTTGATATGTTTATTTTCATAGGTATCCGCCTTACTCATACTTGTAAAATATTATAATAATCAGGCGTTTATTAATTGTTTATATGCATCGGCATCAAGCAGGGAATCAAGTTCCGAGTTATCGGATATTTCTATTTTCACCAGCCATCCTCCACCGTATGTATCGGAATTAATTACGGAAGGATTATCATTTATTGAAGTATTGACTTCGATAAGTTTTCCCGTAACAGGGCTGAACACTTCCGAAACTGTTTTCACTGCTTCGATTGAACCGACGGAGTCTCCTTTTTTGATTTCCGAGCCGACTTCAGCAGTAATATCAAGATAAATAATATCACCCAGTTCACTCTGGGCATAATCGGTAATTCCGACAATACCGATTCCGTTTTCGACCCTGACATATTCATGGTCTTTTGTGTACTTCAAATCCGACGGAATATTCATAGCTTATTATTTAATTTTCAAAACTTTAAAATTAATAATTCGGCTTATTTTTTTCAATTGAGAAATTATGACCTATTATTATAAATTTCTTCATATTTTTCGATGAGCAAATCCAAATCAAATTTAGCAATAGCGGTTTTTCTGGCATTAAAGCCGATTTGTTTTCTTAGTTTCGGATTTTTTATTAATTCGATAATATTACCAGCAAATTTTTCAATATTTTGTACCGGATAAAATAATCCGTCACAGCCGTGCGTAATAATATCGGTTACTCCAGCATTTTTTGCTGCGACTACTGCACATTCCATAGCCATTGCTTCAATAACAACCGACCCGAAAGACTCCTCATAAGAAGGAAAAGCAAGAATATCCACAGCCGAGAAGAATTTCGCAATATTTTCCTGATACCCTATTAATTTAATGTCAATCTTCGGAGGCAGTGATTTTATTTTATTCAATAATTTTCTTTCATAATCTTCTTCGGAGCGACTTTTACTTCCCCTTATAAAGAAAACAACTTTATGTGATACATTTCCTGAAATTATTGGAAGTGCTTCAAGAAAATCTTCATACCCCTTACCGTACGTGAATCTTCCCGTCATACACACCGTTATTGTATCCATATCTATACCGAGTTCTTTACGAACTTCGGTAATATCGTACAAATCCGGATTAAATTCCTTCATCGGGACAGTAACAGGCAGTACGTAAACATTATTTTCACTGACAGGACAGGTATGAATAACATTAATTTTAATAAATTCAGAAATAGCGAATATTCCGTTGACTCGGGAGTACAATTTCCGATATAAAAAATTTTTCTTTACGACACCGCTTGCCATATGTTTCGAAAGAAATAATTTTATTTTATTAGATGATAGATTTAATGCCGGTACGAGAGTCCAAAGGTCATGTGAAAGATGTGTATGAACGACATCGAAATCCGATTTAAATAATTTTTTCAGAGAATACAATCTTGAAATTGGATTTGAGGAAAGCGACAGATATTTTATTTCTGATTTAGAAAATTCATTTCCGAGAAAAGAATTTCTCAGACACAAAGCAAGTACTTCGTGTCCTTTTTTGCGAAGTGCGGTGCTCATTTTCAGTGCAGCCATTTCGAGACCGCCTGAGGATTTGGAAAAGCAGGTTTGAATTATATTCATAATTAAGAGCGGAGTTCCCGCTTTAAGGCTTCTTTTTCAATTTCGAGTTGTTTAATTTTTCTTTCGATTTTATCGAGTTCTTCAGGCATCGAATCGATTTCTATTCTGAGTTTGGATGCTGCTTCATCTATCAAATCTATTGCTTTATCAGGCAGAAATCTGTCAGATATATATCTGTCCGATAATTGTGCGGCGGCAATTATTGCGGAATCCGTAATCCGCACACCGTGATGCACTTCATATTTTTCTTTCAAACCACGCAGAATCGAAATAGTGTCTTCCACGTCAGGTTCAAGTATCATAACAGGTTGGAATCTTCTTTCAAGTGCCGCATCTTTCTCTATATATTTCCGATATTCATCGAGTGTTGTAGCACCTATACATCTTAAATCTCCTCTTGCAAGTGCAGGTTTTAAAAGATTCGAAGCATCCATAGAACCCTGTGATGCACCTGCACCGACAACTGTATGTAGTTCATCTATAAAAAGAATTATTTTGCCGTCGGATTCCTGTACTTCTTTTAAAACAGATTTTAATCTTTCTTCGAATTGTCCTCTGTACTGTGCTCCTGCAATTAGTGCTCCCATATCGAGTGCTACTATCTGACGGTCTTTTAGATTTTCAGGTACATCACCCTGAATGATTCTGATTGCGATGCCTTCAGCAATAGCGGTTTTTCCAACTCCGGGTTCACCTATCAAAACAGGATTATTTTTTGTTCTTCTGGAAAGGACCTGCAAAACTCTTCTTATTTCTTCTTCCCTGCCGATTACCGGGTCGAGTTTTCCTATCAGTGCAAGTTCATTCAGATTTCTTCCGTACCTTTGGAGTGCCTGAAAAGTTTCTTCCGGAGTTTGCCCCGTTACTCTACCCGAACCTCTTACGTTTCTGAGAACTTTCAGAATATTATTTTTCGTAATTCCGTTTGCCTTAAGAAATTCGGAGAGTCTCGATTTCTTCAAATCTGCTATACCCATCAGTAAATGCTCAACTGATACATAATCATCTTTTATATTGAGAGCTTCTTTAAAGGCATTTTCGAGTGCCGTGTTCAGTTCTCTCGAAATCGAATGTTCGGCAGACGTACCGGAAACTTTCGGAAGAGTATTTATAATCTCGTTTGTTTTAGAAAGAACCATATCGGGATTAGCACCGAGTTTAAGCAGAATTGACCTGACGAGTCCTTCTTTCTCTTCGAGAAGAGCCGAAAGCAAATGTTCGGGTTCGATAATCTGATTCGAATTATTTGCTGCGATATCAGATGCACGCTGAAGTGCTTCCTGAGATTTCAGAGTCAGTTTATTTAAATTTATAGCCATTTGAATATTTTTTTTATATAAATTTAAGAAAAATCGCCTTTAATATATACATTAAAAAGTGGAACAGAAAAAATATTTTTAAATTAATAACAAAATTACTTCGTGTAAAAGTTTCTTACATAAATTCTATAATCAGTTTTTGTTATTAAACGGGGATTTGTTTTTAAATTACAAGTTTGTTAAAGGTTTATTAAATTATCAGATTAATTATTAAGCAATGCTGTCTGTTACAATTATTTGCAAAAATGAGGAAAAAAATATCAAGGAATGCATCAAAAGTGTGTCATGGGCTGATGAGGTTGTTGTGATTGACAGTTACAGCACCGACAATACTGCTGAATTGGCAAAAAAATTCGAAAATGTAAAATTATTTCAAAATGAATGGACAGGATTTGCCGAACAAAGAAAATTTGCACTTTCAAAAACAAAAAATGCATGGGTATTTTCGATTGATGCAGACGAAAGATGCACGGAAGAACTGAAAAATGAAATAGTCGATATACTCAGGTCAAATAATCCGGAATATAACGGCTACAGAATACCGAGAAAAAGTTTTTTCTTCAATAAATTCATTAAACACTGCGGATGGTATCCGGGCTATCAGATGAGATTATTTAATAAAAAATTCACGGAAGTATCAGACAGACTCGTACATGAAGGATATGTTGTGGAAGGCAGAACAGGATATTTGAAAAGCGATATTTTACATTATACGGTAAATTCTATTTCCGAATATTTAAAAAAAATCAATCATTATTCAACACTCGAGGCTGAAGAAAGATATCTGAAAAGAAAAGTGAAATTCGGAGATATATTTTTCAGACCGATTACTTCATATCTAAAAAACATTTTCATAAAAGGAGCGTTGCTTGACGGAATCGAAGGGTTGATGGTAACGAATTTCGATATCATAACGAATATGCTGACTTACATGAAAATCTGGGAAAAGCAAAGAAAAGAGAAAAGTTGAAAACATATTTAAGAATATTGAAATACGTTAAAAGGTACAAATTGTCTCTTGTCCTTTCGATTCTGATGTCAATATTATTTTCGGTTTTCAGTGCACTTTCGATCTACCTGACGATACCATTATTAAAGACTTTGTTTATCGGAGAGGAACAGACTCAGTCTACCCTTGAAAAAACAGACATTACAAGTATTTACGGAAAACTGCAGAGCTATTTCGAAAATTTAATTTTTTCAGCAGGGAAAGAACAGACACTATTGGTAATCTGCATTTTGATTCTGATTGCTTTTCTTTTGAAAAATATAACCGGATTTTATTCTTCGATTTTTATGCAGTACGTAGAAAAAGGCGTACTGCGGGATTTACGAAACGAAATATATTTTAGAATCAATTCTCTTTCTTTAAGGTATTTTACAAAAGAGAAAACGGGAAATCTGATTTCGAGAATGACAAATGATATTAACTCGATTCAATCCGGGATTTCGGCTGCTTTTTCAAGTGCTTTAAAAGAACCGCTGCTGATTATCATATTTCTTATTCTTGCAGTATCAATAAGCTGGCAGATGACTATTATAGCGTTGCTTGTTTTTCCTGTTACCGTGCTCATAATTTCAAAAATCGGTTCTTCACTCAAAAGAAGAAGTATAAGAGTACAGCAGAAGTTGTCGGATATAATTTCAATAATATCCGAATCGGTATACGGTGCAAAGGTTATAAGAAGTTTCAGGGCGGAAAAGTATAAAAATGCCCTCTTTGAAAACGAATCGGATGAGCATTACAGATTAATTATGAAAAGTGCCTACGCAAGCGAGATGACTTCACCGATTACGGAATACCTGTCTGTTATAGCCGGGGTAATAATAATCTGGTTCGGCGGAAGGGAGATACTCGTAACGAATTCGCTTAAGCCGGAAGAATTTCTTGGATTTTTATTTATAATATTTCAAATAATAACACCGATAAAAAATCTTGGCACGATAAACAACAGGATACAGGAATCAGCCGCATCGGGCGAACGGATATTCGAAATAATTGACCAGCCGATAGAAATAGAGGAAAAAGCAGATGCAGTAGAAAAAAAAGATTTCGAGGATTCGATAATTTTAAAAGACGTATCATTTTCCTATAATGCGGGTAAACCGATACTCGAGAAAATCAATCTCGAAATAAAAAAATCAGAAGTGGTCGCTATTGTAGGACCTTCCGGGGTCGGAAAATCTACATTTGCCGATTTAATAGGAAGATTCTACGATGTGACGGACGGAGAAATACTGATTGACGGAATTGGAATAAAGAATATCAGGATAAATTCGTTAAGAAATCTGATAGGGATAGTTCCGCAGGAAACGATACTTTTCAATGATACAATCAGAAACAATATAATATTCGGACTTGAGGGAGTAACAGAAGAAGACTTAATAA
>VGWA01000077.1 GCA_016873795.1 Ignavibacteria bacterium | reverse complement strand
CTACGGTGTTCCAAAAATTCATCCTATCTATGAAAATCATGAAAGAATCGGAGTAGGGAATTACGGTAAGAGTAAAATAATGGCTGAAGATGTCTGCTTTGAATATCAAAAGAAAGGACTAACAGTTTGTATTATCCGTCCTAAAAGCTTCATCGGAACGGCAAGATTGGGCGTCTTCCAGATACTATATGACTGGATAGAAAGCGGAGCACGAATCCCGATTATCGGAAGAGGAAATAATAGGTACCAACTTTTTGAAGTCGAAGATCTTGTGGATGCAATTTTTATAGTCTGCAAAATGAATAATGAAAAAATAAATGATGTTTTTAACGTTGGTGCAAAATTATTCAAAACTGTTAAGGAAGATCTTGAAGTACTGCTTGACTATGCAAAATCAGGTTCGAAAATATTGACAACTCCAGCATGGCTGATTAAAAAAATACTGAGACTTTTTGAAGTGCTTAAACTATCGCCTCTTTATAAATGGATATACGGTACGGCTGATACGGATTCTTTTGTCTCGATAGAAAAAGCCGAAAATATTCTCGATTGGCATCCGAAATATTCGAATTCTGAAGCACTTATCAGGTCTTATCAGTGGTATCTCGACAATAAAAATACAATAAAACAAGGAACAGGCATAACACACAGAATAGCCTGGAAACAGGGAATTTTATCAATCTTTAAAAAAATATTAAAATAATATGTACAACTTATTAATGAGACAAAAATTTATTCTCGATATTAATCCTTCAACGGGAGAACTTATCGAGAAAATAAAATGTTCTTCAACGGGAGAAATTGCTTCGGGAGTAAAACTTGCCCGTAAAGCATTTAAAACCTGGGCTACGGTGCCTTATAAAAACAAAGTGGCATCATTTAAAAAAATTATTAAAGATTTTAAGAAATCTAAAGATTATATATCAAAACTAATAACAGACGAAACAGGAAAATCTATAAATTCTTCAAATCAGGAAGTTGTCAAATTTATAGAATCGATTGAAAATCATCTGATATTAGTTGAAAAATCATTGGAATCTAAATTTTACAAGTCCGGTAGACTGAATACTGAAGTCGAAAGAATTCCTGTCGGAGTGACAGCTGTTATTACTACTTTTAATAATCCTTTGCTGATTCCCGAAATGCTCATCACACCTGCAATATTAACGGGTAATACTGTAGTTTTCAAACCGTCTGAACATTCTCCGATTATCGGCAGAGTTATTTACGAGATATTTAACAGATACCTGCCAAAAGGCGTAATAAATCTGCTGCAGGGCTCTATCGAAGTGGCGGAAATATTATTGACAACTGATATAGATTTAATTGGTTTTGTAGGTTCAAGAAACATAGGTAAAAAAATAATGACTGCGGCTTCGAGGAAATTGAACCGAATAATTATGGAAACCGGTGGAAAAAATCCGATGATTGTTTTGAAAGATGCTGATCTGGATGCAGCTGCAAGTTTTGCGGTTAAATATTCACTATTGAACTCCGGTCAGTCACAGCTTGCCGTGGAGAGAATTTATATCGAAGAAAAAATTTCCGATAAATTCGAAGCTCTCGTCGTACAAAAAGTGAAAAAGCTGAAAATAGGAAGCGGACACAAGAATGCAGATATCGGACCGGTTATCAGCGACTCGTTAAGGACTCATATATTGACACAAATTGACGAAGTAAAACGAAAAGGTGCAAGAATTCTCTTCGGAGGAAATAAAATAGACTCGAGAGGATTCTTTATTGAACCGACGGTTATTTCCGACTTGAGCGAAAAGTACGATATTATGCATAATGAAACTTACGGACCGGTTATCTGTATCCAAAAAGTAAAATCCGCAGATGAAGCAATCGAAAAAGCAAATTGCTGTCAGTTAGGATTGAGCGGAACTGTATGGTCTAAAAATACGAAAAAAGCATACGAACTGGCAAAGAAACTCGATGTAGGTATGGTTGGTGTAAATTGCGAAACTCTTGGCGCGAAAGGTTCACCGTATGTCGGATTGAAACAAAGCGGATACGGATATCTGTGTTCTGTGGAAGGATTGTTACACTTCACTCTTCCTAAAAAAATAAGCTATTTATCCTGATTCAGTATATCGTTTTTTATTTTTTCCAAATATTGCCTTGCTGCTTCATATTCATTTGGTATTATTCCTTCCAGAATTGCATCTTCAATTTTCTTTTTAATTATACCTACTTTTTTCGAAGGTTCTAAATTGCATATCTTCATTATTTCTTCTCCGCGTACGGGCGACTGGAAATTTCTTAACCTGTCTTTTTCCTTAACCTCGATTATCCGTTTCTCTACTTTATCGTAATTTTTAAGGAATTTTTTCATCTTCTCGATATTTTTTGACGTAATGTCTGCCCTGCATAAAATTAGCAAATCATCCAAGTAATCTCCTGCGTCTACTATTAATCTCCTGATGGCTGAATCTGTTACTTCTTCCTGTGCTAACGGTATAGGGCGTAAATGTAGTCTGATTAAATTTTGTATATAAATCAGCTTGCTTGTCGGTAATCTCAATTTTTTGAAAATACTTCCCATCATCTTTGCTCCGACTTCATTATGTCCGTAAAAAGTCCATCCCGCCTTTGAGTCAAAACTCTTTGTATTCGGTTTTGCAATATCATGTACCAATGCTGCAAACCTTAACCAGATGTTATCCGAAACTGCGGAAACATTGTCTAATACCTGTAATGTGTGATTGAATACGTCCTTATGATGATATTCATATTTCTGTTCAACTCCGGAAAGCTTTTCAAGCTCCGGAAAAATTATTTCCAAAATACCTGACGAATGTAATAAATTAAAGCCAATCGATGGCTTGGACGAGGATAATATTAACATTAATTCATTGGTTATTCTTTCCTGAGATACAATATGGTTTTCGACTAATCTGTGCTTTGTATCTCTTATTGCTTCAAATGTTTCACCGCATATTCTAAATTGAAGGGTTGAAGCAAACCGTATTGCTCTCAAAATTCTTAACGGGTCGTCGTCAAATGTTTTATGCGGTTCTAAAGGAGTTCTGATTATTTTTTTCTCCAAATCCTTTAAACTATCGAATAAATCTATCAATTTTCCGTTTTTTAAAGAAACTGCAAGTGCATTAACGGTAAAATCACGTCTGGATAAATCTTCCTGCAAATTCGCAAGCTTTATATCAGGTTTTCTGGAATGTTTTTTATAACTTTCCTTTCTTGCTGACGCAAATTCTATCTTGTATGCATCTATATTTAATAATGCAGTCCTGAATTTTTTGTAAACTGCAGACAGCTTCTTTTTAAAAATCTTCGCTACTGTATGTGCTGCCTTTATTCCGTCACCGATTACCATTATATCTATGTCGTTCGATATCTTACCAAGTAACCTGTCCCTTATGTATCCGCCTACTAAATATGATTCGAATCCCGAGGTATTTAATACTTTGGATATCTCCTTTAATATTTTTTCTTCTATCTTAAATTTCAACTTTTTCCGTTTTAATTCTTTCTTTCTCGTTCTTGTCAAAACTGAAAGTAATTAAATTATAACTTCTCTCCTTACTCTCTGTAAAAGGATATAGTGCACCGGAACTATTGACGTATTTGATTCTGTTCTGCATATAGGTCTCGGTAATGTGACTGTGTCCGTGCAAGACCAATGGAATTTTGTACTTTTCAAAAGCTTTTTGCAGAATTTTTTTGTTGTGAAGTTTCATCGTTTGCTTCTCGGATGCTAGCCATAATGACTGTATAATATTCTTATTAATTTTTTCTTTGTTGAAATAATGGTGTATAAGTATTACTTTAACATAATCCTTTAACTTATTTAATTTTAATACAGTAATAATGTTTTTATAATTCATTTTCTCAATGTAGCCGTTAGAGCCCTTAGGATTGTACTTTAACGAAAATCTCGAAACAGAATTTATTCCGATTAATGCAATTTTACCCGATACTATCTTGTAAAAAGGAAATATGTTGTTCTTTATTGGAAATAATGCACTTTTCATTATATCCTTGAAAACCATATAAAATTGTCTGATTTTCTCTTCATAATTGGTCTTTTTGCAAATATACGGAAACATATATACCTCGTGTTGAGAAGGACTGCCGAAAATTTCATGATTTCCTATCGTTATCGTCAGCATGTCCGGATGATAAAAATCATACTTCATCAATATTTCCTTTACTCTGTTATAATCTTCCGTGCAGGCATTATCTATTATGTCTCCTGTAATCGCTAAATGGTCTGCATTCTGTTTCTGTATATTTTGCATTAAATCTTCGAATCTTTTCGTAAATCCTCTTCTGTCTTTGTAAGGAATGTGTAAATCAGAAATGTGTGCTAATTTGTATATTTTTTTCATAAATTCTGTTTCTCTATTTGTGTTATTATTTTATCGGCAATTATTAATGCTTCTATACCATTTTCAAGTGTGACTTCCGGTGTTGTGTTGTTTATAATACTGTCAAAGAATTTGTTTTGTTCATATTTCATCGGATTAATATCTTCAAACTGCGGTTGTTCATATAAAATCTTATATAATGAACCTTTGTATTCTATCTCTCCGAGACTGAATCCCGGTATCGCCTTAATACCTTCGTTTTCATCTGATTTGACAAGTCTGAATATTTCAGATGAATTATTTAAAAAGTCTAAGGATATGTATGCCGCTTCTTGAAATATCCTCATCTTTCTCATTTTTTTTTGCGAAATTCTCGAAGAGGTTATATTGGCTACACATCCGTTCTCGAATTGCAATCTCGTATTGGCTATATCTATCTTGTCGGTTATCACTTCAACTCCGTTTGAATCTATTTGCTTTACATCGGAATTCACTAGCGATAAAATAATATCTATATCGTGAATCATTAAATCCTGTATTACTGATACGTCTGTTCCTCTCGGATTAAACTGAGACAACCTGTGGCATTCTATAAATTTTGGATTGAGTTTTAAATTCTGTAAGGACAGTAATGCCGGATTGAACCTCTCAATATGTCCTATTTGTATCTTGATGTTTTTATCTTTCTGCATTTCCTGCAGTAAATGTGCATTTTCAAGATTATCTGTTACAGGTTTTTCTATAAAAGTGTGTATGTTTTTGTTTATTGTCATTTGAGCAATTTCAAAGTGTGATGAAGTCGTTGATACAATAATCGCTGCGTCTGCGTTTTCTAACAACGATGAAATGTCCGTGAAAGCACTGATGTTGTATTTTTTTGATAACTCCTCTGTCACATCGTGGTTTATGTCGTAAATGCCCGTTAATTCCATATCATTTCTTTCCTTCGTAAGCTCCAGCAGGTTTTTTAAATGTAATTTTCCTAAATGTCCGCAGCCGATTACTACCGTTCTTATCTTTTTATCCATGTTTTTATTGACTTAGTTAATCTGATAAGGCTCAGAATGAATAATTACTGAATTAATATTTGTATTTGTATTCTTGAATTTATAATAAATTTTGTTTTCTAATATTGTGACTTCATTGTGTACCTTTTCCATCGGTAATAAACCGTCAAATTCACATGTAAGGGAAATTCTTAAATTATTGTTATTTTCCAGTATCTTGAAATCTTTGCACTTAATCACCGCATCTGAATCATTTATTATTTTCTTTATTGCCTCGATTATTTCACCGGAATTTCCTGTAATATCTTTCGAATTGTAAGTCATTTCGCTCAGCTCGTCTATGTGAATGTTTATCGTTTTAATCGTTCTGATTCTCTTCTTTATGTTTTCTTCTGCATAATTGATTAATTTGTGTGCTTCTTCCAAATTGAACGAAACAGGTACTTCTATATGCAAATCCAAATTATGTTCTTCTCCTGTCTTGTGAATGAAAATATCATGGCATCTTAATTCGTATTCGCTGCAGATTAATTTTACTTTTTCGCTTAATGTTTCGTTTTGTGTTTCAGTTGGTTCTGAATGTATAACGATATCGGCAGCCGGGTATTTTGCTTTTATTCTTGCCTCTGCTCTGTCAGTAATTTCGTGTACTCTTGAAAACTGCTTTGTACGGTCTACTAAAATAATCATATCTATGTAATACTTTGCGCCGGAACTCCTTATTCTTAAATTCTTTATTCCCTCTATCTCTTTCGTTTCATTGACTAAATCCCTAATTTCTTTCTCTATTCCTGGAGGTACTCTGTCCATTAATGAATCGTACGCCTTTCTTGTCAGATTAAACGTTGTATAAATAATTATAAGAGAAACTATTATTGCGGTAACCGGGTCAACGTAAGTAATAATCGATTTGTAAGGACTAAGTAATGAAGTGTCGCTGAAGTAATATAAACTCATACTTAACAGAACAACAACGGAGCTGAGTATATCTGATGAGAAGTGCAATGCATCGCCTTCCAACGCCTGCGATTTGGCTTCTCTTGCCGTTTTTTTCAAAACCTTGTATCTCCAGAAATCAATTAAAATGCAAATCATAATTACTGCAAATATCCAGAAGTTCAATCTTATCTCCGGAGGTCTTAATATTCTTTCTATTGCTTCGTAAAAAATGTATATACACATTATTACAAGTATAAGTACCTGAAATAATGCCGAAAAACTCTCTATCTTTTCATGTCCGTAGTGATGCTCTCTATCCGGGGGTTTGATTGAATATCGGACTGACAATAATGTCGCAATGCAGGCTAGCAAATCGGTTGATGAATGAAAAAATTCCGAAAGTACCGCAAGACTTCCGCTGAACACTGATGCAATCAGTTTTATCGTTACGATAAAAATTGCTGCAAAAAGGGAATTTCGCGCTACTCTGAATTTTTTTTTATTGATATCGTCGGATACTTGATTCATTTAACATAAGAAAGCAATAACTGAAAATCATCTGAACTTAAAACAGTCTGTGCGAAATAGTGAAAAATTATTGTAGAGCCGTTTCCACTTTAACTTCTTTCTTCTCGGGTTTGTATGACTTTGCCTTTGCTTTTGCCCTTTTAACTCGATGTTTTTTGCTTACCTTTTTCTTAGGTTTATTCATATATTTTTTTGTTTTTTTATGCTACGGTAATTTCTTCTTCCAAATATACATCCTGAATTGCATTCAATAATTGAACGCCGTCTTTCATCGGTTTCTGAAATGCCTTCCTTCCCGATATTAATCCCATTCCGCCCGCTCTTTTGTTTATAACTGCTGTCTTAATTGCTTCGCTTAAGTCCGATTCACCCTTACCTGTAGATGCACCGCCTGAATTTATCAAACCTGCTCTTCCCATATAATTGTTTATTACCTGATATCGTGTCAAATCTATCGGATTGTCAGATGTTAATTTTTCGTAAACTAATTTATGTGTTTTTCCGAATTTCAAAGCCAGATACCCGCCGTTGTTTTCGGGAAGTTTCTGTTTGATTATATCTGCCTCAATCGTTACGCCGAGGTGATTCGCCTGACCTGTCAAATCTGCGGAAACGTGATAATCTTTGTCTCCTTTAACGTTAAATGCAGGGTTCCTCGTATAACACCATAAAATCGTAACTAATCCGAGCTCATGTGCGAATGAAAATGCGTCAGACACCTCTTGAATTTGCCTTGCTGATTCATCCGAACCGAAATAAATCGTCGCACCAATGGCAGCGGCACCCATATCAAATGCCTGTCTTACATTCGCAAATAATATCTGGTCGTATTTATTCGGATACGAAAGAAATTCGTTGTGATTGATTTTTAAAATAAAGGGAATTTTATGAACATATTTTCTTGCAACAGAACCAAGTACGCCTAGAGTCGATGCTACTGCGTTGCAGCCGCCTTCGATTCCAAGCAATACTATGTTTTCAGGGTCGAAATAAACGGGATTTGGTGCAAATGACGCACCCGCTGAATGCTCTATACCCTGGTCTACCGGAAGAATTGATAAATAACCCGTTCTTCCTAATCTCCCTGTGTTGAAAATTAATTGCATATTCCTTAAAACATTCGGACTCCTGTCACTGTCCTTCCAAACCCTGTCGATAAAATCCGGTCCCGGTAAATGTAACTGTTCTTTCGGGATTGTTTTGCATTTATGAGTAAGAAGATACTCATTCTCTTTTCCTAATAGTTCTTTAATTTTTACTTTCATTTTTTTTATGTTTAATTTGTAAAATTTATAAATTGAATTTTCTTAATATAAAAACAAATAAAGATAATACAATTACTAAAACCATAAATGTAAACAATATGATTATTATCACAAAACTTCCTGTCCTGAATTTATCCTTTTTCATTCATTAGTATTATTATAATTTCCGTATTGAATCTGATATTGCAATTATTAAAAATACTATTTTTCTTAATTTAAATAAATATACAAAACAAAACGTATCTACAAAGATATCGTAGCTAAACTGCTTTTCTTCAGACTACAAAAGTCTTTAAAACCCGTTAAAATTTATCAGGGGGATTAATAAAAATACGGCAGATTGATATATTCAAAATATCTGAACAGACTTTTGTAGTTTTATAAACGCTGCTTTTCTTCAGACTACAAAAGTCTTTATTACCTGTATAATTTATTTAGGGAATTAATATCAAAATAGCAGACTGATCCATTTGAAATATCAAAGCAGACTTTTGTAGTTTTATAACCGCTGCTTTTCTTCAGACTACAAAAGTCTTTAATACCCTTTAAAATTTATCAGGGTGATTAATAAAAATACGGCAGAATGATATATTCAAAATATCTGAACAGACTTTTGTAGTTTTATAACCGCTGCTTTTCTTCAGACTACAAAAGTCTTTATTACCCGTTAAAATTTATTAGGGGGATTAATAAAAATACGGCAGATTGACCCATTCGAAATATCTGAACAGACTTTTGTAGTTTTATAAACGTTGCTTTTCTTCAGACTACAAAAGTCTTTATTACCTGTATAATTTATTTAGGGAATTAATATCAAAATAGCAGACTGATCCATTTGAAATATCAAAGCAGACTTTTGTTGTTTAATAACAGAGGTATTGCAAATATACTGCTATTTGTAATGAGTTATCCTTGTATAAAAATAATAAATAAGTTAATTTTACAATTATTTAATTAAACTCTAATAAAATGAAAAAAATTGATATTCTGTCTGCTTTATTTTCTATTTCTTTTATCCTTGCTGTATTCTTTAATCCGCTATATTCCCAGAACATCTATGAAGGAATACTGCTTGACACCGTGAAAGCAGGGGAGTTTGACAATGGTAAAATGTGGACTTTTAATCACCCGCCCCTTGATTATTTTAAATCCATTTATAATTTTCATCCGGATAAAAACTGGCTGGATAATGTCCGTATGGCTGCACTTAAATTTGCAACCTACTGTTCGGCTTCTTTTATTTCGGAAGACGGTCTCGTTCTTACGAACCACCACTGCGGAAGGGATGCCGTTATTTCTGTTACCAAAACCGACGAAAATCTGAGCGTAAACGGATTCTATGCTGCTGCACTGGAAGATGAACGAAAAGTACCTAACTTATTCGTTGACCAGTTAATCGAAATTATAGACGTAACCGATATAGTACAAAAAGAAATTGATAAAGGCGGAAATGACGTTGAAAAAATGGAACTCAAAGATATAAAGGGGGATGAGCTGGTAAAACAATATGAAGAACAATTAAATTTAAAATGCGAATTTGTTACTCTTTATAACGGCGGCGAATATTGTATATATGCTTATAAAAGATACGATGATGTAAGACTCGTGTTTGCTCCTGAAAATCAAATCGGATTCTTCGGAGGCGATTATGATAATTTTACATACCCAAGATATAATCTCGATATTACCTTTTTCAGAGTTTATGATAATAATCAACCTTTGAAAACCGAGCACTTTTATAAATGGAGTATTACGGGTATCGATTCCGGCGATGTTGTGTTTGTTGTAGGCAATCCGGGTTCAACTCAAAGATTAAAAACTGTAGCAGAACTGGAATTATTACGAGATCAAACATACCCGTCTTATTTGAGTATGCTAAATTTTTATCTGAAAATGACCGAAGCGATGAATCCCCAGACTGAACAGGAAAGAATCGAACAGGAAAATCAGTACTTCGAAATTCAGAATTCGCTTAAAGCCATTTCAGGATTCCTGAAAGCATTAAACAATCCTTATTTTATGGCAAAGAAAAAAGCATTTGAAAGAGACCTTACGAATAAAGTGAATTCAGATACCAAATTAAAACAAAAATACGGAAACCTGTGGAACGACATTAAGGATATAATTAAAAATAAGAGCGAAGACGAAAACTATCAGAAGAAACTCGATGCAAAAAACCGTCTGTTGGGTAAATTAGTGTTCGAAATCTACGGACCTAAAATTCCGCCTGATGCAACCTTTACTCTGAGAATCGCAGACGGAGTTGTTTCTTCATACGATTTTAACGGAACTGTCGCTCCTGTGTTTACTACCTTTTACGGACTTTATGATAAATATTACGGTTTTAAAAAGAAATATCCTTTCTCACTACCGGAAAAATGGCAAAATCCGCCCGCTGATTTATTACTGGAAACTCCTTTTAATTTCATCTCAACTAACGATATAGTAGGCGGAAATTCAGGAAGTCCGGTTATAAATAAAAATGCCGAAATTATCGGACTTGCTTTTGACGGTAATATCGAAAGCCTTTCGAGCGATTTTATTTATTCTACCGAAAATAACCGAATGGTAGGCGTGGATTGCAGAGGAATACTGGCGTCTCTAAAATATATCTATAACGCAGAGAGACTCTTCAAAGAAATGGAAAAAGGTAAAATAGACGGAAATAACTGATTTTAATAAATATACAAGGTTTACTGATAACCAACATCCATTCCGAACATAAAAAATTATCCGATTATAGGTGACAAAAATCACTGCTGTCCA
>VGWA01000076.1 GCA_016873795.1 Ignavibacteria bacterium | reverse complement strand
TAAGAAAACCAAATTTCAGCCAATCAAGACCGCACTCGAACAGGGTATGGTTGTCAAAGCCGTTAACCTGGGAGGTTACAAGGGCTTACTGAGCTGGCAGACACAAACAGATACATATTTTTCGAAAGAAATTTCCGACAGGGTCAGAGTGGTTGCATGTTTGACAAATCTGCCTAATATAATTCATTCCGACAGCAAAGATTTCTTTATTTCATCATCCGAATGGCGCAATATTAAAAAACACATCGGAGCAGCGGAAGACGACACGGTAGTATTGGTCTGGGGCAACGAAACCGACTCAGAAACAGGTGCAAAAGAAATAATTATCAGAGCAAAGGAAGCTACAATCGGTGTTCCTTCCGAAACCCGTCAGGCGTTAAGAGACGGCACGAACGGATTCGAAAGAATACTGCCCGGACCGGACAGAATGTATCCCGACACAGACCTTCCTCCCAAAAAAATAACACAGGAAAGACTTGAAAGAATAAGACTTACATTGCCCGAATATTACTGGGACAGGGAAAAATGGTATGCGGAACTGGGAATACCTGCTGATTTAATAAGACCCCTTGCTATTTCGAAATATGCGGAATTGTTTAAGAAACTTGTGCGGGAATTGAAAATCAATCCGGTAATTGCAGCCGTCGCATTAATTCAGTACCCTAAAAGATTGAAGAGGAAAAAAATAAATACGGAAAATTTAAACGAAAAAATATTTACAGATATATTTACGGCATTCAAAGAAGGCAAATTTACAAGGGAGGGTATACTGATTGCAATGGAAAAATCGTTACAGGCAGGTGATTTCAATGAAGTAATGATGCCCGGAATTGCAGGAGAAGACGAAGTTAAACAACTGATTAAGGAATTCGAAAACGATATCGAACATATGAAAATTTACAATCCTGCAGATAAAAAAAATGTTTTCATCGGATTACTGATGTACCGGCTGAGAGGAAGAATAGAATATAATGAGTTAATAAAAATTATAAAAGAAAAATAATATTCTGGAAATGCAAAACGATTCGTATAAAGGATATAAAGGATTAGCACTGGATACTTTGAAAAACTTCAAAGCACTTGTCTGGAGCGATGTTGTCATCAAAACAGACAAAGCGGAATATCAGGGAATTATTCTTCCCCGTTCCGAAACAGCCGATGAATTTCACATTGTACTTAAACTTCGCTCCGGTTACAACATAGGTGTAGCAGCCAAAAGTATAACCGATATTAAAATCGAAGGAAGAAAAGAAGCTCATTATAAAATTCCCGAAAAAGAATTTCCTGTCGACCCTATCAAGCCGAAAGTAAAGCTTCTCGGAACAGGCGGAACTATTGCAAGCCGCCTGGATTACAGAACAGGTGCGGTTATACCTGCATTTACTCCCGGCGAACTGTACGGCTCGGTGCCGGAACTTGCTGATATATGCAACCTCGAAACCGAAAAACTGTACGGTGTATTCAGTGAAAATATGGCACCCGAACAGTGGATAGGTACTGCAGAAGCAATCGGAAGGGAAATCGAAAAAGGCGTGCAGGGTATAGTTGTAGGACACGGAACCGATACAATGCACCATACAGCAGCCGCTCTGTCATTTATGGTTCGGAATTCACCGGTTCCGATTGTTATGGTCGGCTCACAAAGGTCAAGCGACAGACCGTCTTCTGACGCAGCATTAAATCTTATGCACAGCGTAAAAACCGCCGCCGAAAGCGACATTGCGGAAGTGCTTGTTTGTATGTTCGGTCCGACTTCCGATGAATACGGATTGCTGCACAGAGGTACACGTGTCAGAAAAATGCATTCCAGCTACCGCTCGACTTTCAGGACAATAGGAGATATTCCGATTGCTATGGTTGACAGAGAAAAAATTACTCCGCTGAGATATGATTATAAAAAAAGAAGAAACGACAATAACGTAATAATTAATACGGCATTCGAGGAAAAAGTCAGTATCGTTTATTATTATCCTAATATGAAACCCGATATAATAGATTCTCTCATAGATAATGATTACAAAGGAATTGTGATAGCAGGTACCGGTCTCGGACATGTTAATAAACCAATATATCCCGCATTGAAAAGAGCACAGGAAAAAAATATTGCAGTTTATATGACCGTTCAAACACTATGGGGGTATGTACAAATGTATGTTTATGATACAGGAAGAGATATGATGGAACTCGGAGTCGTTCCGTGCTCCAATATGCTTCCTGAAGTAGCGTATGTTAAACTTGGCTGGGCTCTCGGGCAAACGGATAACCTCGAGGAAATTAAGAAAATTATGCTGAATCCCGTTTCCGGTGAAATTACGGAAAGAGAACCAAGCAATGGTTATCTGATTTATCAGGGCGGAATTCCCGAAGTAGAAGAGTTTATCTCAAAATACAGGAAGTAATCAAAAGGGGTTGTAAATAGTTTCTGTTTGAAAAATTCATTTAATTGTAATGCACGAAAAGACTCATAAAAATAAAGGATGGCTTGTAACATTTGCCGGCGTGATGATTAGTCTCTCGCTCGGAATCTTGTATACCTGGAGCATCTTCAAATCCGAAATAGAAAAATCAGTTAAAAGCAATTTGCCCGATTCATTCGATTGGAATCTGTCGTCTCTCAATGACCCTTACTCTGTTTCTATTCTTGCCTTTGCATTTACTATGATTCTGGCAGGAAGAATTCAGGATAAAATCGGTCCCAGAATTACATCTTTAATCGGCGGATTGCTTGTCAGTCTGGGAATTCTGATAATTTCTTTTTCTAAATTGTATATAATCTGGGTGCTTGGATTTGGGTTGCTGCTCGGAATGGGAGTAGCATTCTGTTATGCTTCGATTACTCCCGCGGCTATTAAATGGTTTCCGCCGCAGAAAACAGGTTTAATTGCAGGAATTGTGGTTGCAGGATTCGGGCTTGCCTCGGTATATACTGCGCCGCTGTCGAGATTTTTAATCGACAATTTCGGATTGCATAATGCAATGCTCTGCTTCAGCGGATTGTTTTTTGTCGTTGTTACGGCTTTCTCTCTTTTGCTTATTAATCCGTCTAAAGAATATAAAGAAAATAATAAAATTGCATTACAGAATGCAGGGAAAGATAATAATTTTTCTCCGGTGCAAATGTTTAAGAATATCGATTTTTATATTCTCTGGTTTGTATATTTCATAGGTGCGGGTGCAGGACTTATGGTTATCGGATTCGTTAATGACCTTGTAAAAAAAGGACTTGCCGAAAAAGCGTTCTGGGGCGTTGTTATTCTTGCAATCGGAAATGCCGGTGGGCGTGTGATTGCAGGATTTTTATCGGATAAAATCGGAAGAAAAAATACACTCATAATAATGCTGTCGTTTCAAATGATTTTAATGTTCGTTTCCGTTTTTGTTTTGTCGGGAGGTCATACCTCAGCCGTTATTCTGTTATCCATTGCTACTATTATAGGATTTAATTTCGGAACTAACCTGTCATTGTTTCCGTCATTCACAAAGGATTTATGGGGTCTGAAAAATTTCGGACTGAATTACGGGATTATGTTTACTGCGTGGGGGCTCGGAGGTTTTACTCTCAGCCGTGTATCGCAGATGATGTTTACAGCTTCGGGAAGCTATAATTCATCTTTCATTATGGCGGGAATACTGCTGCTGCTCGGCATTATATTAACTCTTTTTATTAAAGAAAGAAAAAAATTATGAGTCTGGAAAAATGGAAAAAAATCTCATCTGAGAAAAAATTCGAAAATTACTGGTGGACTTATATGCTCGATAAGTGCATTATTCCTAACGGAAGGGAATACGAATATCATTATGTACATACGGGCGGTTCTGCAATGATTATTCCGGTAACAAATGACGGGAAATTTATTATGGTAAAACAATACAGGTACCTTAACGATTTTTTCAGTATTGAATTTCCCGCCGGAGGCGTCAAAGACGGACAAAACCCCGATGAGATTGCAAGAAAAGAATTAATTGAAGAATCAGGATTTGACGGTACTCTGAAAAAAATAGGAATATTTAATCCGTTTAACGGTGTTACTGACGAGATATGCCATGTATACGTTGCAGAAAATTTAACGAAATCGGATAAAGAAAAGAAGGACGAGTCGGAAGAATTCGAGATTTTGCACAAGACAGCTTCAGAGATTAATCTGATGATAAAAAACAACGAAACAATAGACGGAATGTCAATGGCTGCCTGGGCAATGTATTCTACAAAATTCACAGATTGAAACAGTTTTCCGTCTGATTTTTAAGGGAATGTTAAAATTTATCGTCTAATTTATTAAACCTCGGTTTTACTTTTTTTGTCATATTATATTAGTATATTAGAATTTTATAGGTATTAATTTTGTTAGAAAATGATTCGATACTATATGAAAATATATAAGTTTATTATAATATTGATTTTTCTGATTACTGTAAGCTTATCGGCTGCTGATGCAGGGGATTTTAGTAATTTAAAACCCAGAGTTTACGGTATGGTGGTTGATAAATCCACAAATGCTCCGCTTGAAGGAGCCACACTGCAATTATTTAAATTATCGGACAGTACACTTGCCGGAGGAACCGTTACAGGTCCAGACGGAAAATTCGAGATTCCTGATATTAGTCCGGGGATTTATTTCTTAAAAGCGAGTTATATCGGATACAGTACCGGGTATGTTAACAGGGTAGTTGTAGAAAGAAAAGGCGGAGATGTAGAACTTGGAATATTAAAACTTGAACAGGGGTCGGAAGAAATTACCGAAATCGAAGTTACAGCCGAGCGAAGTTTTATGGAAAATAAAATTGATAAGAAAGTTTTTAATGTGGAGAAAAGTATTGTAACCGAAAGCGGCTCGGTAATAGACGTTCTGAAAACGATTCCTTCCGTGACTGTGGATAATGACAACAAAGTTTACTTAAGAGGCAATGCAAACATAAGGTTTCTGATTAACGGGAAACCTTCGGGAATGCTGGGAATTGACCCGTCAACTATGTTAGACCAGCTGCCTGCCGATATGGTGGAAAGTATCGAAATTATGAATAATCCCTCGGCAAAATACGATGCCGAAGGTATGGGCGGTATTATTAATGTTGTTCTTAAATCCGAAAAGAAAGAAGGTTATACGGGAACCATAAATATTAACGCGGGAAACAAAAACAGATATAATCTCGGTGCAAATCTGACTCTCAAACGCGATAATTATTCTTTTTCCGGGAATTATAATTTCAGGTATTTTACAATGACTATGTCAGGTTACACAAACAGGGCAAGCGATTTTAACAATATTATTTCAAATCTGAATCAGAATGTTTCGATGAATAACAGAATGAAAGGGCATACAGGCGGAATATCTTTTGAATATGTATTTAATCCGAAAAACACATTGACTTTCAATTCGAATTTTAACTACAGAGACAGATTAAGAAACGGTACTACGGAAAGTATTACATCGGATATCAGTAAAATTGTAACCGATATATATAAAAGTTACGGCAGAGACAGTGAAGACGGTTACGGAGCGGATTTTTCCTTGTATTATTATAAGAAATTTGACAAGAAAAAAGAAGAACTTACTGCCTCAGTTCAGTATACTCTGTCAAATGAAGACGAAACAGAATACAATGTTCAGCAGTTATATAATCCCGATTGGTCGCTTACAAACATACCTGCTTTTTTAAAAAATAATTACCAGAAAGATAATAATTATAATTTCGTTCTGCAGGCAGATTACACTCACCCGTTCGATGAAAATTCAAAATATGACATAGGTTATAAAAGTACCGTCAGAAGAATCAAGTCCGACTACAATGCGGACAGTTTTAGTTATGCCATTTCAAACTGGGTACCGAATATAAGTCAGAGCAATAATTTTATTTATAATGAACAGGTGCATTCAGCTTACGGCACGTATGAAAATAAATACAAAAATTTCGGATTTATGCTCGGACTTCGGCTCGAACAAACACTTACAAAATCCGAACAGATAACGCAATCTCAGGATTTCAAAAACGATTATTTTAGTTTATTCCCGAGTATATTTTTAACCCGGGGACTTGGTAAAGGAAACGAACTTCAGTTTAGTTATACAAGAAGGATAAACAGGCCGAATACACGAATATTAAATCCTTTTATAGATTATTCCGACCCGCAGAATCTCAGAGGAGGTAATCCGTATATAAAACCCGAATTTATAAATGCATTTGAAATTTCTTACGCAAAATACTTTACAACTGCATCAGTTACATCCTCACTTTTTTACCGAAGAGTTAATGATGTAATAAGCAGATATATGACTGTCAACGACAGCGGAATAGCTTTACATACATTTAAGAATGTTTCACAAGCTGATATTTACGGAACTGAAGTTATTGCAACGGGTAATTTTGCAAAGTGGCTGAGTTTAAATGCAAGCTTCAGTTACTTCAGAACGGAATTAAAAGGCGATATCGATGCATCGAGTTTTGACAACAGCGGATACAGCTGGACATCAAAAATAATGACCAATCTCACATTCCCGAAAATCTTCGACGTACAGATTATGTTCAACTATCAGGGAAAAAATGTCACTCCTCAGGGAAATACCGAGCCGTTTTATTCATTGGATATGGCACTAAAAAGGGATTTCTTCGACAAACGTTTCAGCATAACATTACGGGTCAGTGACATATTCAATAACCAGAAATTCGCTTTCAATTCCAGCGGAATCGGATACACCCAAACATCCGAAAGGCGTAGAGATTCCCGTATGGCATTTCTCACTCTGACATACAAATTCGGTGACCTCGAAAGACAAAAACCGAAAAGAACCCAAACCCGCGAAAACAGAGAAAACCAAACCGACGACCTCGACTTCTAACTCCCTAACCTCCAAACTCCTATTTCTCCCTTCCCTCTGTCATTCCGAACCTGGTTCGGAATCTCAAAACTCTTTACTTTTCTTTTCACCTAATTATATATTATATGTTATATATTATATGTTATATGTTATATGCAATTTACTTTTTGCTTTTGTTCTATTGACTTTAATCTCTTTTGCTTTCTAAATATTTTGTACACAAAAAAACAATATGAAAACTAAATCAAAAAAATTCTGGAGCGGATTAAGAGACTTTACCGGCATAACCATCGGCTGCATCATCTTCGGTATATCTTATTCCTGGTTTCTCATACCTTTTAAAGTCGCACCCGGCGGTATAGGCGGATTGGCAGGAGTTTTATATCATTTGTTCGGCTTTCCAGCCGGTACTTCGATGATTGTTATTAATATTCCTTTGTTTGTCGTTGCGTGGATTTTTCTCGGAAAACAGTTCGGATTACGCTCGTTTTTCGGGATGTTGGTCGGAGGTTTTTTTGTGGATTTACTCAGTCCGCATTTCTTGTATGAGAATACGAACTTCTTGAAACATATGATTAATACACAGTACTGGGCACTTACTGATAATATTCTGCTTGCATCGATTGCCGGCTCTGTACTGCTCGGATTCGGTCTGGGAATTATTTTCAGATTCAGAGGCTCGACCGGGGGTACAGATATTCCCGTTGCCATACTCAAGCAATATACAGGGATATCCATCGGAACCGGCTACTGGGTAATTGAGTCGCTGATAATTTTCTTCATAGGAATTGTGTTCAATGATTTGAATCTTATTATCTGGGGATACCTCAACCTGTTTATTACTACTCAAATCGTTGATTTAACTGCAGAAGGCGTGCCTTATGTAAAAGGTGCATATATAGTTTCTAAAAATGAAAATAAAATCAGAAACCGTATTATAGACGAACTCGACAGGGGAATAACAGTCTTGCATTCCGAAGGCGGCTATACCGGCAAACCGCAAAACGTATTGTTCTGTGTCGTCAGCAGAAGACAGGTTGCGTTGTTAAGGAAAATTGTAAAGGAAGAAGATAAATCTGCTTTTATGGTTTTAACGGATGTCAACGATGTTATGGGGGACGGATTCAAAACAAGAATGCTCGACCTTCAGGAAGTAAAATGATATTCTCTGTTTGTCACAAAATCAAATTTTGATTTTCCATAAAATCTTCCCGGTTTTTGAGTCTATACCTATGATTCCCTCGTTCTGCATTGTAAATAAAAACAAATCGTTGAATAAATTCATATTTAACTTGTGTTCCAGAAAAGTCATTTTGGAAAACGGGTCTTTCTCATCGTAACCGATATCATCAAAAAGTTCATTCTGTTTAATTTCCCATAATAGATTACCTTTACTGTCTGCGCATGTCAGCATTCTTTCCGCATTTTGCCCGAGCTGATTTTGATGCAGTATAACAGCATAATTGCTGTCTCCGTAAATCAGATAACCCTCGAGAAAAACCTGCTCCTTTAATAATCTCTTTGCCGTTGACTTTGTAAAAAAATATAAAGAAGATGTATCACCAAGCATTCTTTCCGAGCTTGAAGATTTAAATCTGAATTTCTCATTTTCCGGACAGTCTACCAGAAATAAAATTTTTCTTTGTTCGCTTCCCTTTTCCGTTCCTAAAGCCAGAAGTTTTATTCTTTTCTTTGCACTTATAAGGGTTTGCTCGTATTTTACAGCATCGTCCTTGTTAATCAATGCATCATCTTCCGGATAATATACAAATTCGCGCCCGTCTTTCGTTTTGATATCCAGTTTCGGAAACTTCTCATTTATGGTAATTTTCTGAAATCCGCTTTTTGTTTGCGGGTGATGTTCGTAAAATTCTTTGTTGTCTATTATGATTTCACCGCTCTCCGTTTCGTATGCGATAATTTCCGGCTCTATGTATTCTCTCAGGGAACTGCTTTCACTGCCCTCGCTTATTTTCCATATTTTATTTTCTGTAAGAAATAATTTCATATTTGGTGATATATCGTCATAGGGAGTTTTTTCTTGGCTTATAATTCTTTTTTCCACGGGGTCATAGATGTATGTCCAGGTTTTACAGAATATTCCCTTTGTCCCCGTCGAATAACTGCCCGGGGAACTCTTTGTAAATCTAAACTTAAACGACCCATCGGTTAAAATCATTAATTTACCTTCATTCACTCCGTAAGGTATATATACGGCATCTATAAAATCTCCTCTTATTGCATCCGGAGTCAAAGCGGGGATACCGTAAAACAGAATTGTAAACCCCGCAATGATTAATGTAATTAAAATCAGGAAAAATTTTGAACATCCGCCTTTCGATTTCTTTCTTTTTGCTAAAAATTCCTTTCTTAGTTTTTCGATATCTTTCGAATTGTCTTTTAATCCGCTTGAGGAATCTTCGGTTGTGATTTTTGTATAATCGATTGTCATTTTATTTTCCTTTCTATTTTGAATAATTTATTTCCCATATTCTGACACCTTCCTTTACATTATAACCGTAGTTTCCGGAATAATTTAAACTGAAACTTAAAATATCATTCATTAAACTCCCCGTAATATTGTATTGCAAAAAAAATGAGGATGTATACCTTCCTTTATATAAAAGTTCATCGGGAAGCAGTTTCTGTTCCAATGTCCATAAAATATTTCCTGTCCCGTCTACGCAGGATATTGCTCTCTCCTCGTTATCGTCTTTTATTTTTTTGTATATCACAACCGCTTTGCTTTCATCGTTCCATAATACTAAACCGTCCGGAAAATTGACAGATGTATTTATCTGATTTGTATTCTTGTCTTTCCCGGAAAAATAATGAAATCTTGTTTTTAATTCGGATTCTTTTTTCCTTGTCTTGTATAATTTTGATTTATCGATATAAAAATATGCGACGTTTTTCTGTCCGGATTTTTTTTCGATAAAATCATTGTATTCTTTTGTTGACCCGAATGTTTTATCGTATTCGGGAGAATAAATAACAATTTCTTCGTCAATAAATTCAAACTTTATGTAGTTTTGTATTGACGGGACGGATATGGATTTTATTTTATTTTTTTCCGGAAAGTATTTTTCTTTGAAACTGTCTAAGTTATATAATTCTTCAAGAGTATTCGGATCATATACAAATATATAAACATCTTTTGACTGTACACTGTATGTACACCAGATTTTGTTTGCTGCTTCGAACATAAAGAAATTGTGACTTAGAGTTTTTCCGAATTCTTTTACAATTTTACCCGATATTTTTTTACCAAAAGGGTCGTATTTGTAAAGTGTAATTTTGAAATTTTTTCCGTCCGGTACTATTGGAGTACCCTTAACATCTTTCTCCGTCAATATCGTAGTATTGGCGATAATGTATACATAACCTTCCGAATCAGTTTCCGAAAAATATATTGCGGACATTACATTTCCCGCGATTTCATTTTCATCTTTTTCTTTCTTGTCCGTTTTCCAGATATCTTTATCTTTTTTTATTGTGGTTTCTATTTCTTGTTCCGTTTCGTCTGTTTCCGGAACATACATAATCAGGAAGATTAGAGTGATGACTAATAATAGTGCCAGTAATGCTCCCGATACAGCAAATAAAACCATTTTATTAAAAGGTTTTTTTGGAGGTTTGGGTGTCCCGCTGCCGTATAATTTTGTGTAATCCATGCTATAAAATGTTTATTCAAATATTGTTATTTGAAATATTAATATCAAGCATTAAATAAAGGTTCTAAAAAATTCCCGATAACCGGCAATTTTTTTGATATTTAATTGTTAGCAGTTTATTAAAACTTTTAAATATGAAATTACATATTTCGTCTTATTTTATCTTTTTATTGATATTTTTATTTTTCTTTGTCAGTTGTAACGGGAACGAAAAAAACAGAACAGAAAATTCAGTACATAAAGATACAATTGATTATGAAATAAATTCCGATGACGATTCACGCATATCATCAGACGGACCTTATGTTTTTTATGAAGATGATAAAATCATCGTAAGGCAGATAGAAATGTACGACGGAGAACACATAATTACGGAAAAAATTTATGACCTGAACTACGAAATTATACTAACTTGCAATGTAGATACTACTTACGAAAAATTTTCTTTTAA
>VGWA01000075.1 GCA_016873795.1 Ignavibacteria bacterium | reverse complement strand
TAATCCCTAACCCTTATCCCCCAATCCCTAATGAACTAGTGAACTAATTCAACCACCCAAACAAACCTGATTAACTTTACAAATATGTGTATTTTTGTAATAATATTTTTACACAAATGCAATTAAAGAAAAGATTTCTGTATTATAATTTGGTCAAATACCTTAATCATAAAAACTCACTCGTGATTACCGGTATGAGACAAGTCGGAAAAACTACTCTTATGAAACAGTTGTTTGAAACCGTTGAAAATTCAAAAATTTGGTTCGACTTTGATAATCCGCTTGATACGCTGATTTTTGAAAATTCGAACTATGATGCTGTTTATTTTGATTTGCTTAAAAATTGCGGAGGTAAGCAAAATACTCAACTATTCGTTTTTATTGATGAAATTCAAAATTTCCCTGATATCACAAAAATAATTAAATATCATATTGATAAATATAATGTTAAATATATTGTTACCGGCTCATCGAATTATTATTTGAGAAATCTTTTTCCTGAATCTTTAAGCGGAAGAAAATTTTTATTCGTCCTGTCACCTATGGATTTTAAGGAGTTTTTGTATTTTAAAAATCAAATCGGAAAAACTGAGGGTCTTGATTATAATATTAATTCAGACTTTAAAAAATGTTCTCAATATGAGTATAAAAAGTTTGAATTTTTCTTTAATGAATTTTTTGAATTCGGTGGATTTCCGGAAGTAGTCGTAACGGAAAATCACGATACTAAAAAGAAAATTCTGAAAAATATTTTTTCCTCTTTCTTTGAAAAGGACGTAAAACTGCTGACTGATTTGAAGGATATTAAAGATTTAAGAGATCTGATTTTGCTGCTTGCCGCAAGGACAGGCAATATTCTCGATGTATCTAAATTATCTTCTGAAATGGGTATTAACAGAGTGAAAATGTATAGCCTTTTGGAGCTTTTGCAGGGTGTGTTTTTTGTTAAACTTATTCCTAAATTTTCAAAAAGTATTGATAGAAGTGTAGCAGGAAGAAGAAAAGTCTATTTTGCAGACAATGGGCTGTTGAATACTATTTCAAGATTGAATGAATCACAATTATTCGAAAATGCTGTTGCAAATCAACTTGAAAAATATGGAGAACTTTCTTATTATAATTTACGGAATACTTCAGAAATCGATTTTATTTTAAACAAGAGTATTGCTTTTGAGGTTAAATTAAATGCAGTTAAAAGAGATGTGGAAAGATTAAAAAAAATTTCAGAAAGATTAGGCATTAATTCTTATTTCGTAATTAGTAAATCTTATGTCGATTTGGAAAATACAATCTTCTGGCTCTAACCCCTTTCTAAATCAACCATTCTATTAAACAGTGAACTAACATGAACAAGCAAACTTAGGAACTAATTAAACCAATGAACAGAGTAACGAAAGAACTAATTTACAGACCCCCTTTCGGAGTATTAAAACTTCAGTCAGACGGTAAATCACTGACATCGGTAAAATTCATAACCGGGCGGGCTGGATTATCGAAATCAGGTTGTAAAATATTAAACCAAGCTAAAAAGCAATTAAACGAATACTTCTCAGGAAAAAGAAAAAAATTCTCCCTGCCATTGAATCCGGCAGGCACTGAATTCCAGAAGAAAGTCTGGAAAGAACTGTGTAAAATCAAATACGGTCATCTTGTAACTTATAAAGACATAGCAAATTCATTAGGAAACTTAAAAACCGTCAGGGCAGTAGGTAACGCAGTGGCAAAAAATCCGGTTCCAATCATAATTCCGTGCCACAGAGTAATTCACAGCAGCGGTGACGTAACCGGCTACTCCGGTCCCAAAGCAGTGAAAGAATGGCTTATATATTTCGAGAGTTTGAATATTAAACAGAGGTAAACATCTAATATTTTTAAAAAATAATTATGAGTGTCTGAATTAAATGAAAAAGTAAAAAAAAATAGATTTTTTTTAAAAATTAACAGACATATATTTAATAATTATTGAAATTTAACCAATATCAATTTGCAAAAGAAATATATATTCGCAGTATTTTTTATTATTTTACTTGCCTGTTTTGATTTTTCATTTGCACAGGATGACAAGTATAAAGCCGGTCTTGAGGAAGTTGATTTATTGCGTCAGGGAATTCATAATTTCGGAAGGAAAGACCAGTTTAACATAGAAGTCAGCGCCTGGGGAATGACAAAACTAACCGGCAGATTCATCGTACCCAAAGGAACAACTTTATTTGATTTAGTATCATATTCAGGCGGACCGACGGCAACAGAAGAAATACAAGAAATTAGAATTTTCCGTCAGAAAAATGATTCCCTGAATATTTTTAAAGATGAGTTAATAACATTTAAATATGAAGATTTTGTGAAAGAAGATAATACACTCACAAATCCTAAGAACAATCCTGTTTTAATGCCGGGAGACATTGTTATATTTTTAGGAACCCAGAAAGTTACATCCCGGGACATTTTAATGATTATACTGCAGATAACAACAGTTTTGGTCTCTGTAGGTACTTTATTGGTAACAATTTTAAGAAAATAAATTTTTTAAATAAATTGAATACATTCAGCAATAACGGAAACGGGCACCCGGCTCAGAAAAAAACAGCGGTACAGCATCCATCGGATAATATTAAAGAATATTTTAATATTATCCGTCATAATATAATTCCCATAATAATAATTTTCATAGCGAGTCTTTTAGTAACCATAATTTACGTAAGCAACGCCATTGACATATATAAGACAGTTGCAACGGTAAAAATCAGCAAACCTCCCGGCAGTGTATTATACAGCCAGGTAATGCCCGAATTTCAGGAATCGCAGTCCGACAGGCTGATATCAAATGAAATTGAAATATTAAAAAGTTCTTCCATCAGAGAAGCAACTGCCAAAACTCTTCTTGACAGTTTTAACGCAAGTCCGGATAAAAGCGTTTTTTATTATTTGCTAAACAGAAGCACCGAAAACTCAATTGAACCGATTCCATTGTCTTCAATTACCGGTGTCTTAGGAAGTATTGTTAGTATAAACCAGAAAAGAGGTCTCGATATAGTAGAAATAGAAGCACAAAGTCCTTCGCCATACGAAGCAAAATTAATTGCGAATGTTTACTCGGAAACTTATATAAAATACAATGTCGAATTCAGCAGAAGGGAAGTTTCGTCGCTCAAGAATTTTCTTGAAGAAGAAAAACTGAAAAAATACAAAGATCTAAACGAAGCAGAAATCTCGCTTCAGAGTTTTCAGCAAAGGGGAGGTGTGTTTTATTTGGATGATCAGGCAAAACTTCTTATCAGCAAGATAAGCGAACTGGATATGCAGAAGAACCTTGCAGAAGTTGAACTAACATCTAATTTAAAAGCATATTCGGATTTAAAAACAGAGTTAGCAAAAATTGACATATCACTGATAAATTATCTTGAAGGACAGATAACTGAAACCGAGGTATCCGAATATCAGAAAAAAATATCCGAACTTCAGATACAGAAAGAACTGGAAATCTCTTCTTTAAAAGACCAATTATTGAAAGAAAAAATATCCGATAATTATGATAAAAAGATAGAACCTTTAAAAAAGGAGCTCGATGATAAAATATCAGTACTCAGGAAGAGCATTTATTCAAACACACCTATCGACAGGAGTCAGATAACCCAAAAAGTGTTCGATGCAAATCTCGGGATTATTACTAATCGTGCAAAACTAAATTCGGTTAACAGGCTTCTTGGAAAATATGAATCCGATTTTTCAAAACTTCCTACCCAGAGTTTCGAACTGGCGCAGCTTGAAAGGGCAAGAAAGTCTTCGGAAAAACTTTTTATAATGCTTGAAGAAAAATATCAGGAAGCACTTGTGAACGAAAGAGCGAACATAGGAAACGTTAATATTATTGATCCCGCAAAAACTCCTGGAAGACCTGCAAAACCAAACCGTCAGATGATAGTAATAGCCGGTTGTGTTCTCGGATTAGGATTGGGAATAGGATTTGCATTTCTGAGAAACTATTTAGACAGGTCTATAAAAACTCCCGAAGATATCGAGAATAAAGGAGTTTCGGTTCTTGCCTGGATACCTTCAATAGAGGAACTGAAAGAAATCGGCTCTTCACAGCTTGAATTTATTGTGGCAAACAAACCTAACGCTTCGGCATCCGAATCGTTTAAAGCTTTACGGACAAGAGTACTTTTTTCCAAGCTTGAAGACGAGCCGATACATTCCATTCTTATTACGAGTTCGATTCCGGCTGAAGGAAAAACAACCGTAGCATTAAATTTAGCAGGGAGCTTTGCTCAAACCGATAAGAAGATTTTACTTTTGGACTGCGACCTCAGGAAACCGAGAATTCATGCTATTTTCGGGACAGAAAGATTTCCCGGGCTAAGCGACCATCTTTTTATGAATGTTCCTCTGGAAGATGTTACCCGAAATACATCGATAGAGAATCTGAAACACATAACAAGCGGAACGATTCCTCCGAACCCTTCCGAACTTCTTGGTTCAAAACAAATGAGAGAATTTATTGTTAAATTAAGAAGTTTATATGATATAATAATCCTGGATTCTCCTCCGTATATGTCCGTAACGGATTCGGAGATACTAACAAAAATTACAGACGGTACAATTTTAATAGTGCAGGCTCACAAAACGCCCATAGATGTATTTTTAAAAACTTACGACAGGATTACCATAAACGATCCTACAAAGTTCCTTGGTTCCGTACTTAATAACTTCAGCTTTAAAAGTGCCTACGGTTATTATTATAATTATTATTACTATTACACAAGGCCCGAAGCCGCAAGGAGGCCGAAGCCAAAGGAATTTAAGATGAAAAATCAGTAAACTTTTCTATTATTATAATAACAGAATCATTTATAATCCTTACACACCCGGCATCAGAAAAAATTGAATCTTAAATTATTCATACGCAAAAATGTCTCGTTACTCCGCTGTCCTAACTGCAATGAAATAGCAACTTTAAGGCGAAGCCGTTCAAGGAATGCAGGCGATCACATACTAAAACTTTTCAAGTTCCGGAACTACACCTGCAGTTCCTGCGGATGGCGAGGAAAGAAATTCACATACAAACCCGCAAAAAATTTTTTTACAATAATAATTTTGTATATAATATTATTTGTAGGAACAATTTATATTATCAGATACTTTTTAAGAAATTATTTTGGTTGATTACCGTAAAAAACAGAAAAAAAATTGTCGGATGCTTACATAAATACACGCAACTGGTATGTAATTCATACCAAACCGCGTAATGAGCAAAAAGTAACGGATTTTGTAAAAAAAAAGAATATTGAAGTTTATCTTCCGCTTGTCCAGACTATCAGACAGTGGTCAGACAGAAAAAAAAAATTGATGATTCCCTTGTTTCCGAATTATGTATTTATTAATGCAACCGAAACAGAAAGGAAAATTGCAATTCAGGATAACAACGGGGCATTGAAATACATATTTTACCAAAAAAGACCTGCTGTAATTTCTCCAAAGGAAATTGATAATATAAAAATTTCATTAAAAGCTCCGGAAAGAGTGAAAATCGAAGATTATAAAAAATTTCAATATGAAAAAGGAGATTATGTTAAAGTAACTGACGGTATGTTTTGCGGACTTACGGGATATGTTACACAAATACGGGGTAATTTTAAAATTATAATCGATATTGTAGAAATTTCAACCGCTTTGAGCCTTGAATTAAGAGCAGATGAAGTGAAACTAATTCAAAAAATAACTAACGCTTAATCCTTAACGCTTAACCCTTAACGCTTAACGCTTAACCCTTAACCCCTAACCCTTAACGCTTAACCCTTAACGCTTAACGCTTTTTTAATTTTCAGCACTAAATTTTTCCTTGATTTTTTAAACAATGAGTAATATTATTACTCAATCTTTAACTCGCATTGTGCGGTTTTTTAATAAGTCTGTGACTTAATTAACGGAGTTATGAATAAAAGTAACTTTTATTTTCTCATCGTTTCCGAAAACAGGCATAATCGTTCTAACAGGACGCAAAAATATTAACACAAACATCTTCGCAAAAATTGCTTGAATCTCTCATCACATCAAAAACAAGAGTAAAACTTCTTTTAAAGTTTTTTTTGAATTCAAACGAAACGGCATATCTTCGCGGTCTTGAGAGTGAATTCGGTGAATCCTCGAATGCAATAAGGGTAGAACTGAACAGATTAGAAAACGCCGGTTTGCTGAGAACGAATAAGTCGGGGAATAAAAAAATCTATCAGGCAAATACCAAGCATCCGTTATACGGGGACATCAACAACATACTAATGAAATACACGGGACTTGACCACATTATAGAGAAAGTAACAAAAGGATTAGGCGATATTAAAAAAGTGTACATATCCGGAGATATAGCCAAGGGGAAAAACACAGAAATAATCGATTTAATATTGGTCGGAAACAATATTGACAGGAACTATTTATTAAAGGTAATCGAAAAAACCGAGAGACTCATTGACAGAAAGATACGTTTTTTATTATTCAGTGAGAATGAGATAAAGAAGAACGAAAAAATATTTATTTCGTCACCTTCGTTATTGATTTGGCAGAAATGAATTAATTTAAAAGAATAAAGACTTTTTTTAGAAATCAATTATTATAAAACAATACAATGTCATTAATTTCCAGAATAAATACCAACACTTTCAGTGTAGGAATAATCGGGCTTGGATATGTCGGTCTTCCGCTTGCTCTTGAGTTCTGCGGAAAAAACATAAAAGTTACGGGGTTCGATGTAGATAATACAAAAGTTGAGGCAATTAACAGAGACAAGAAATCCTACATAAAGCACATTTCATCTTCACAGATTAAAAATGCAGTTGACAAAGGAGTTTTTACGGCTACAACGGATTTCAGCAGGTTAAAAAGTGTTGATGTAATAATAATATGCGTTCCGACGCCATTAAATAAAAACCGCGAGCCGGATATAAGTTACGTACTTAATTCAGCCCGAATTACGGCTAAATATCTGCGCAAGGGGCAGTTTATCTCACTTGAAAGCACGACATATCCGGGTACAACCGAAGAAGATCTGCTGCCGATATTTGAAAAGTCAGGATTAAAAGCGGGGAAAGATTTTTATCTGTGTTTTTCGCCCGAGAGAGAGGACCCGAATAATAAGAATTATACGACTGCTACAATACCAAAAGTGATAGGCGGTGTTTCCCCAAAATGTACAGAAGCAGGCGTGAAGATATACAGCAAGGTAATTAACAAAGTCATTCCTGTTTCATCAGCAAGAGCAGCAGAAGCGACAAAACTGCTTGAAAATATTTACCGCTCCGTAAATATTGCACTGGTCAATGAGTTAAAAATGGTTTTTGACAGAATGGGTATAAATATCTGGGAGGTTATTGATGCGGCATCAACAAAACCCTTCGGTTTTACTCCGTTTTATCCGGGACCGGGTTTAGGCGGACACTGTATTCCGATAGACCCATTTTATCTGACATGGAAGGCGCGTGAGTATGAAATATCTACAAAATTTATCGAACTTGCGGGAGAGATAAATACATATATGCCGTTTTATGTTGTGGAAAAAACAATGCAGATATTAAATAAACATAAAATTTGTATGAAAGGAGCAAGAGTTTTAATTCTCGGACTTGCTTATAAAAAAGATATTGATGATTTAAGAGAATCTCCGTCGTTGAAACTTATAGAATTGCTTCAGGATGAAGGTGCAATAGTTGATTACAATGATGATTACGTGACCGAAATACCGAAGTTAAGGAAATATCAATTCAGGAAGAAATCGGTAAAAATTACAAAACAGAATTTAAAAAGATACGATATAATTCTGTTATCAACCGACCATTCTTACTACGATTTAGATTTAATAGTTCAGAATGCAAAGCTGATAATAGACACAAGGAACGCATTTAAAAAATTCAAACATCCGAAGATATTCAAAGCATAAACATATTTTAAATAAAATATTCATCAAATTTAATAATACGACTTTGTTAAATAATAAAACAATATTAGTAACCGGCGGAACGGGTTCTTTCGGAAAGAAGTTTATTATGACTGTATTAGAGAGATATAAACCCAAAAAAGTCATAGTATACAGCAGGGACGAATTGAAGCAGTATGAGATGAGCAACACCCGTCCGTTTTCAGAACATTATGATGAAATGAGATATTTTATAGGCGACGTAAGGGATTACAACAGATTAAAACTTGCAATGGAAGAAGTGGACATTGTAATTCACTCTGCAGCCTTAAAGCAGGTACCTGCTGCCGAATATAATCCGTTTGAAGCTGTAAAAACAAATGTCATAGGTGGACAATATGTTATCGATGCGGCGAGAAATACGAATGTAAGTAAAGTTATCGCATTGAGCACGGATAAAGCAGCAGCGCCGATAAATTTATATGGTGCCACGAAACTAACTTCGGATAAATTATTCATAGCAGCAAATAATTACAGGGGAAAAAGGGATATTAAATACTCGGTAGTAAGATACGGAAATGTTATGGGAAGCAGAGGTTCGGTGATTCCGTACTTTCTGCAGAAGAAAAAAGAAGGGGTACTTCCTGTTACAGACGAAAGAATGACAAGATTTAATATTACCTTGCAGAAGGGTGTAGATTTTGTACTTGAGTGTCTGGAAAGGATGTGGGGCGGTGAGTTATTTATTCCTAAAATTCCTTCCTACAAAATTCTTGATGTAGCAAAAGCAATAGCTCCCGAATGTAAAATTGAAATAGTTGGAATAAGGCCCGGAGAAAAAATACATGAGGAAATGATAACGGAAACCGATTCGATAAACACCGTGGAATTTGACGACTACTATGTGATTTTGCCCTCGACACAATTATGGAATATCGAAAAGTTTATAAACGAAAGCAACGGTGTACCCGGAAAAAAGTGTAATACAGGTTTCAGTTATTCAAGCGGTACAAATAAGATATTCTTAACAAGAGAAGAATTAAAAGAATTAATAATTAAACACATTGACGGGGCAAAGGAAATTGTATACGGTGATTAATCAGGATTGCAGCAGAGTTCCTTTTTCAACTTAAAAAACATAACTATAAAAATTGTCGGATAGAAAAATAAATTTTCATATTCAGAAATCTTCGTTACGAAGGTTCTATAATTACGGCAGGCAACTGATTGAGCAGGATGATATTGATGCTGTTTTGGAAGTCTTAAAAAGCGATCGGCTTACTCAAGGTCCCTATATAGAGAAGTTTGAGGAAGCTCTCGGCAGAAAATTCGGTGCGAAATATGTTTGTGCAGTAAGTAGCGGTACAGCCGCCTTACATCTGACCGGTTTAGCTCTCGGATGGAAAAAAGGCGATATTGTCATAACATCTCCAATAACGTTCCTGGCAAGTGCCAATTGCATTTTGTACTCGGGAGCTACACCGGACTTTGTTGATATAGATAAGGATTATTATACAATAGATGTAAATAAACTCGAAGAAAAAATTAAAGATTATAATAATAAGAACAAAAAAATTAAAGCAGTTGTCGGAGTTGACTTTGCGGGTCAACCCTGTGACTGGAAAGCATTGAGATATCTTGCAGATAAGTACGAATTTCAATTAGTTAATGATAATTGTCATGCTTTAGGAGCAAAATATTACGGCAGTGAAAAATATGCATTAAAATACGCTGATGTAATCTGTCACAGTTATCATCCTGTTAAGCACATTACAACAGGAGAAGGCGGAGCAGTTCTGACCGATAACAATAAAATTACCGAAAAAGTAAAAATCCTCCGCACCCATGGCAATGTTAAAGACTTTTCACTCTTCACTCTTCACTCTTCACTTGAACAAGGATCGTGGTATTACGAAATGCAGTATTTAGGATTTAATTACAGAATAACCGATTTTCAGTGCGCCCTCGGTATCTCGCAGTTAAAAAAATTAGACAGATTCGTAGAAAAAAGAAGAACGATAGCAAAGTTTTACGACCACGAATTTAACAATGATATACGGTTTATAATACCCAATGTTAAAAAAAACTGCAAACACTCATATCATTTATATCCCCTGCAAATAAACTTTGATAAATTATCAAATAATGTCTCCCTTTGGAGGGGGATAAAGGGGGAGAACTTTAGCAGAAACAATCAAATAAAAGTTGAATTTTTTAAGAAATTGTCAAAAGTCGGAATAAATTGTCAGGTACATTACATTCCGGTTCATTTACAACCGTATTACCGAAAAAATTATGGTTTTAAAAATGGGGACTTTCCTATTGCAGAAAAGTTTTATGAGAGAGAAATCTCTATACCTATATATCCTTCATTATCAAATAAAGATTTGAAATATATAGCAAACACAATAAAATCATTATTGAGCTGATATATGGACAAAAAACATTACAGAATTATTAAATCTTACAAAGAAAAATTTGAAGGGAAAAATTATAATATGAAGCCGGAAAAAAATCTGGAGATTCTCGAAATCTTAAGGCAGCAATTTATAGAGTTATTCAACGCAAATAAAACAATTGATAAGTCATTTTATAGAATAATCAGAAATAAATCGGATTGGAATTAAATATATTTTCAAAAGACTTTTTGGACTTCATTGAATTATTAAATAGATATGAAGTCAAATATATAATAGTCGGAGGTTACGCTGTTGCGTTTCATGGGTATCCACGATATACGGGTGACCTTGAAATCTGGATTAAAAACTCAGATATAAATGCAGAAAGGATTATCAGTGTTTTAGAGGAATTCGGAGTTAATATACCGGATTTGAAAAAGGAAGATTTAACAAAAGATGAGCCAATGACAGGATTATATTTTGGTAAAGAGCCGTACAAAATTGATATTATTGCCGCTTTGGATGGCTTAACTTTCGATGAATGTTATTCAAATTCTGTAACGATATTTATTAATAAAATTGAAATCAGATATTTGTCATTTGATGATTTAAAGAAAAATAAAAAGTTAACAGGACGTTTAAAGGAT